>JAUUZB010001053.1 GCA_030590185.1 Deltaproteobacteria bacterium | reverse complement strand
TATCTGCACTGCGCCATCGATCGGGCCGATCTCATTATTAATGTAGGGCACGACGTCAGCGAGAAGCCGCCGTTCATCATGCACCGGGACGGCAAAACCGTCATCCATCTCTCCTACTTCCCTGCCGAGATGGACGACGTCTACTTTCCGCAACACGAGGTCATCGGCTGTATGGCCACCAACCTGCGTATGCTCGCCGACGCCATCGAGCCCTCGGCGAGCTGGGATTTCGGGTACTTCGAGCGAATCAGAGCCGAGATCGAGACCCACGTCTTTGCCGAGAAGGCCGACGCCGAGGGCTTCCCGAACGTGCCCCAGCGCATCGTGGCGGACCTGCGGCGCGCCATACCCAGCGATGGGATCCTGTCCCTGGACAACGGCATGTACAAAATTTGGTTTGCCCGCAACTACCAGGCCCACGAACCGAACACCGTCCTGCTCGACAACGCCCTCGCCACCATGGGGGCCGGCCTGCCGGTGGCGATCGCCGCAAAGCTCGTGCACCCCGACCGCAAGGTGGTCGCCATCTGTGGTGACGGCGGCTTCATGATGAACTCCCAGGAGATGGAGACCGCGGTCCGGTTGGGGATCGACCTCGTGGTGATCGTCTTGCGTGACAACGGCTACGGCATGATCAAGTGGAAGCAGGCGAGCGCCGGCTTCCCGATCTTCGGGTTGGACTTCGGAAACCCGGACTTCATCGACTACGCCCGGAGCTATGGCGCCCGGGGAGTGCGGATCGAGCGTACCGGTCAGCTCGAGGAGGAGCTGGCGGGCGCCTTTGCGGCGGGGGGCGTTCACCTCATCGAGGTTCCCGTCGATTACTCCGAGAACGAGGCCGTGTTCCTCGAGGCGCTCCAGCAGAAGACCTGTATTTTGTAGACCTGGCGGCTCCCGCCAGAGACATTGACGCAATACACTCCTGTCGATACGGTTCCACCATGATAATCAAATATGAGGACGCCCCCCTGTTCCCCAGCATCGAGACCCCGGCCAAGGACTCCACGCCGGCGGTCGGTCAGGAACCCGGGACCACCGCGCCCCCAGCCCAGCGGGCAGAAACGCCAACCGATCAGGTAGGCCAAACGCAGCCCACTCTGCACGAAGGTGCTGGCCAGCGACGGGACACCGACGCTTCCACCGCGCTGGCGCCCTTGGCCGAGAAAGTCGGCCAGGCCATCGCCCAGGGCGCGCCGGGCAAACCAGGTTTTTGGCGCAAGCTCCTCGACACCTTGATCGAGATCGTAGGAAGGCTGGTCTTTCAAAATCCAGAGACCGAGACCTACAACGGCGCCATCGATAACGAGGCCTTTGAGCGCGCCGGACGCGACCTGATCAACGCCCAGGATCGAAAGACCATCCAGCAGCTCGGCAAGGCGGACGCCGGCGAGCTGTGGGGCTTTTTGCAACAGCCCGGTATGTGGCGGCAGGCGCCGGAGATCGGCGCGGAGCAACGCGAGAAGATCACCGCCGCCCTGTTCCGTGGCATGCAGGGAGCCCTGGCCACGGCGCCGGGCGCTGGCCCTAGCGCAAACGTGTTGGCCCGGGGGATCGAGGATCTCAAGCTGCGCGAGCTCAACACCTATGCCACCGCGCGCCTCGGCGCGGCCCAAGAAGAGATCGACCGCAAGCTGTCGGCGCTGGGGATCAGCGACGCCCCGCGCCTCGACCAGGTCTATGACCTCAGCCTGAGCAGCGACTATTTCAAGGAGAGCGACCTCGACAGCCCAGAGGAGATGTCCCGGCTGCGCGAGCAGGTCGACGAGACCGTGGCGTTTCTCAAGCGCCTGCACGTCGGCATGGACGGCAAGAAGAACTCCCTGGTGCGCTTCGTCGAGATCGTCCCGCAGTCGCGGCACGGCGACCGCTCCGGGATGGCGGATGCCATCTCCCAACGCCCCCTAGATCTCGAGAGCAGCACTCTGTTCGTTCGGGTGCCCGACCCGGGCCGAGCCCTGGGGCACGATTTCGAGCCAGTGACCCTCGAGCATCTTCAGAGCGCCTGGAACGAGGGTGCGTTCTTCGACAACGAAAAACTGCAGGCGGCTTGGAAGATCGCCAACCCGGCCGGCGAGATCCGCACCACCCTGCGCCACGCCGTGCTCCCCGCGGCGGGCAAGCTCTTGCAGCGCCTCAAAATGGCCGTCAGCGGCGACGTCAATCTCGAGAGTCGGTTGGGCGGGTTTCTCAACAGCGAGATCCCCGCGAGCGCCAAGTCACGCTTCTTCGGCGGCCAATCCCTGCTGGAGGTCGCCCGGAACAGGCTGGCCAGCGCTAGCCAGGAACAGCTCCAGGCCCTGCAGCGTGAGTTCAGCGCCGCCCTCGCCGACCAGGAGTTGGTGGAGCAGGCCGGCAACGCCGCCTTCTTGAACACCCTCGACCCGGCCCACCGCGACATCAAAAAGAAGGTAACCCAGTTCACTCTGATCGGGGCCAACGTCGAGAACCTGCACGAGATCCGCGTACTGGCTCGGTTCGCGCCAGACGATGGGCTGCGTCAATATGCGCCACCGCCCAAGAAGAATTCCACCGTCGACATCGAGGTCAGGCAGTTCAACCTGATTGGGGCGAACGTCTCCACCCATGACTTTGTCGACGTCTCGGTGGAGGTTGCCGGGCACGTGCTCAAGGCAGCGGCCCTCGACCGGGCATTGGCGCGGGTGTTCGGGCCGGGCACCACGGTTGGAGAGTAACGTCGGGGAGTGAACGGCCGGGGGTGAACGGGACGCCCCGGGGGCTATGAAACCGGAGTCTCGTGCGACGTCTGGTCGGTATCCCCCTGGCCCTCGGCGATCAAGCTCGTTTTGGCCGCCTCGCCGGTGAGCGGCTTGTTG
>JAUUZB010000871.1 GCA_030590185.1 Deltaproteobacteria bacterium | reverse complement strand
TACGACACGGTGATCGGTGAGCGGGGCTCGAAGCTCTCCGGCGGCGAGCGTCAGCGCCTGGCGATCGCCCGGGCGTTGCTGCGCGACACACCGTTGTTGATCCTGGACGAGGCCACCAGCAACCTGGACATCGACAGTGAGCGGGAGATCCAGGCGGCCTTGGACCGATTGTTGGAAAACCGTACATCGTTGGTGATCGCCCACCGTCTCTCCACGGTGCGCCGCGCCGATCAGATCTGCGTGCTCGCCGGGGGCGTCGTTGTTGAGCGCGGCAGCCACGAAGAGTTGTTGGCGGCTGACGGCGAGTATGCGCGGTTGCATAGTCTGCAGCTGGCCGAGTAGTTGCCGGGGCGCCGGGCCTGGTCGCCATGCTCCCTGGGTTCACCCCCGAAAACCGGCTATGTTCACACCGCCATGATCCGCCGCCTCCTGATCGCAATCTTCGGCTGCGTCCTGGTCGCCGTGCTCTACGCCCGGGCCTTTGAACGCCCCGTACCGCGCTTCCGGGAGAGCGAACGAGTCCGGCCGCGCGGCAGCTTCCACGTCCACTCCGAATCGAGCCACGACTGCGAGGTATCGCTCGAGCAGCTCGCCCGAGCCGCCGCCGCCACCGGGCTCGATTTCCTGGTGGTGACCGATCACAACGCCCAGCTCGCCGGGTCGGTCATCATCGACGGGATCACCATCGTCTCGTCGGCGGAGCTATCGACGCCCTTTGGCCACCTGATCCAACTCGGCGCGGTCGACATCCTCCCCAAGGCCGAGCAGGAACGCCTCACTCTCCATAGCGCCGTCGTGGCCCTCGGGGGCGTCCCGATCATCGCCCACCCGGCCGATCCAAAGCGACCCTGGGTTGGACCGATCCACGGGGCCGGCGGCATCGAGATCGCCAACCTGGCCAGCTCGGCTCGCCGGCGGGGTGGACCGGTCTTCGCCGGGCTGCTCCCGGCCCTCACCGTGTATCGCCTGCGTCCTGCCCTGGCCATGGCTCAGATCTACGACCGCGACGTGGCCGCGCTCAAACGTTGGGACGGCGAGAGCGATCCGCGTTTCGTCGGGCTGTGCGGCAACGACGCCCACGGGCGCATCCCCTTGACCCTCAACCTTCCGGCCTGGACCCTGGTTCTAGAAGACGCGCTCCCGGATAGGCCGGACCGCCGCGGGGCCGCCATCGTCGACGCCATCGGTCGGGGGCGCTTCCACTGCATGGCCGGTCTGCTCGGCGGCCAGACCGCCTTCGACTTTTACGGCCGCCTCGCCGGCGGCGATCTCGTCCTGGCGGGCGACACGGTGCCCGCTGATCGGGTCACGGAGTTGGTGGTGGCGGCGCCGCCGATCCAACAGGATGTCGCGCGCCTCGTGCTGCTGCGCCACGGCGAGGAGATCGTCAAGACCCGCGGCACCGATCTGGTCTACACCAACCCCCGCCCGGGTACCTACCGCGCCGAGGTGCGGGTCCAGCTGCCTGGCGTCCTGTTCGGTGAGCGCGAGGTCGCGGTGCTCTACTCGAACCGCATCAAGATCGAGGCGACCTGGCCGATGCAGCCTCGCGGCTCAGGCGCCCCGCCGCTGCTCCCGGGCCGGTAGATTTTCAGGCCCAAAGTGTGAAAAAACGGGGCATGACCGACCCCGAACAAAGAATCCAAGCCCTGGAACGCGAGCTGGCCACCCTCCAGGGCAAGCTCAAGCTCAGTAGCGCCGCCGACGACGTCATCGAAGTGGCAATCCGGGACCGCCTGCCATTGCCACGGGCGCTCGACAACCTGTTCCCCCTGCTCAAGCAGTACGTGGGGGCGACCGCCGCCTTCGTCCACACCATCGACGAAGACCTCGAAGAGAAGGACTTCATCTGGAGCGCCGACGGCGAGGACAGCTTCCCCATGTCACCCGCCGAGCTAACCTCCGGCAGCGCCCCCTACCACGTGGCGGGGGACGGCTGGACCGCCATCGGCCAGGACCTGGACGTGGCCGGCCAAGATTTTGGCAACGTTGGGATCGTGGTCAAGGACGCCTTGAGCGGCGAGAAGCGGGAGATCCTGGCGGACTGGCTCGATGCCTGGTGCGAGCAGCTCGATGATTTCCTCGCCTCCATCGCCTCGGCGCGGCTGATGCACGCCATCACCCTCGAGCTGTCGGACGCCCTCAAGGATCAGGTGCTCGACAGCGGCGTCAACCGCGCCATCGAAATCCTGCACGAACACATCCACTTCGACGACATGGTGATCGTCTTCTTGCACAGCCAGGAGCAAAGCGACGCGCCCCTTTCCTACCGGGTGCTCAAGCAAGGCAAGATGCTCCACGACTCCGGCGCCGAGCGCGACCCGGAGATCGACGCCTTCATCAGCAAACACGCCAACGACGTGATGCGCGGCGATTTCGAGCCACTCGTCCACCGCTTCGACATCAAGGATTTCCGCGAGGAGGTGCTGATCACCGGAATCAAAAACCAGCAAATCGTCGGCCGCCTGGTGGCCACCTCCCCGACCGGCGCCTTCAACACCTTTGACCGCGAGCTCCTCGAGCGCTTCGCCGATTACCTGCGCCAGCGCATCGTCGACTTCAACCGCGAGTGGAAACACCTGGCGCTCTGCTTCCCCAACGAGCTGGTGCAGCGTCTGTTGCGCGAAGACAATTACCTCGAGCGCCTCCAGCCCACCGATTGTCAGGCCGCCATCCTCTACACCGACATCGCCGGCTTCACCCGCATCTCCGAGCAGATCCTCAAGGAGCCCCGCCTGATCGGCAAGCTGATCAACAGCTGGAGCGAGCGGGTGGTGGAGATCCTGTGGAACAGCGGCGGGGTGTTCGACAAGATGGTCGGTGACTGCATCATCGGGATCTGGGGACCGCCCTTCTTCGACCTCGAGCCGGCCGAGGCCTGCCGGCGCGCGGCGAAGGCCGCCCTCGAGATCCGCGAGTTCACCAACTCGATGGCGGACGGCGGCGAATTCCCGGAGCTCGTCGGCATCGACCCGCCGATCGGGGTCGCCACCGGCATCAACTACTGCCCGGTGATGGTCGGTCTGTTCGGGCCAAACGAGGACTACACCGCCTTCAGCTCGGGCATGAACAACGCCGCTCGCCTGCAGGGCGTCGCCGAGCGCGACGAGATCCTGTGCATGGACTCCCTCGTCGACGTGATCGGCGACAGCGCTCGTTTTGGCGACGAGCGGCTGGCGCAGGTCAAAAACGTGGCGGAGCCACTGAAATTACGCCCCCTCGAGGGTATCGAGGATTGATCAGGCGATCGCACCACCAACCAGCTAGCCCAGCAGGCAAAAGAGAGAGAACATGACCATTCGCAACGCATCCCGCCCGACCC
>JAUUZB010000373.1 GCA_030590185.1 Deltaproteobacteria bacterium | reverse complement strand
GTTGCTGGCGGTCATTCTCGATCTCGAGCACCGCGTCGCTCTGGAACAGCACCTTGTCCCCCGGTTGCAGCTCCACGAGCTCGCGTTGGTACTCGGTTTTGTCCGGCGCCGACAGCCCGAGGGGGGAGCCCTCGCTGAACAGCTGGGTCACCTCCTGGGTATCTGGGCGGATCAGGATCGCCGGTGGGTGTCCCGCCGAAGCGAAGGTCAACCGCCGGGTCGTCGGTTCGTAGGTGGCATAGAAGGCGGTGGCGTAGCGGGCCTCAGGGATTTTGCCGTGCAGCATCTCGTTGGTGCGCTTGAGCAGGGCGTCCGGATCGACGATCCCCGGCGCGTTGTGCTTGAAGATCCCGGCGATCAGGAAACTGACCAGGGCCGCGGAGATACCGTGGCCGGAGACGTCGGCCACCAGGATGCCGAGGCTGTCGGGCTCGAGCTCGTAGAAGTCGTAGTAGTCGCCGGCCAGATGCTCCGCTGGCACGTATTTGACCGCCAGGTTGGCGCCGGGCAACTCCGGCAGCTCGGCCGGCATCAGGGATCGTTGGGTCACCCGCGCCTGTTCGATGGTGTCCGCCAACTCCCGCTCGGTTTCGAGGATGGTCTCGAAGGCCCGCTTACGCTCCAGGTACCCCATGATTCGCGCTTCGAGCTCCGGCGCCAGGAACGGCTTGAGCACATAGTCGGTGGCGCCGAAGCGGAAGACTTCGATCTTCTTTTCCGGATCACCCTGGGCCGTCAAAAAGAGGATCGGCACCAACTCGAAGTGGGGTTGTTGCCGCAGGTGGCGGATGAAGCTCAGCCCATCCATTTGCGGCATCTCGAGATCGGTGACGATCAGATCGATATTTCCGTTGTTGGCGCCGATCGCCTTGAGGGCCTCGATTCCATTCTCCGCCTCGATGAGGTCGAAGTCGGCGCGCTCGATTCCCTGCAGGAACTCCCGGAAGGAGCTGCGGATGGCTCGTGAATCGTCCACGAGGAGGATGCGATAGGTCGGCTTCATCGCGGCATCCGCCTCATAGTAGACCGCTGTGCCGCACGCTAGGGCCGAGTCGCGGTGCGCGCCCTGGGGCGTTGTTTCTTGCTCCCCACGGCGGTCCGTGGCAGCTTTCCGCCGTCCAAGGGAACCTCCAGGGGGACGCAGCCATGGCCGTGAAGAAAAAGACCACCACTCGCAAGAAGGCTACCACCGCCAAGACTGCGACCGGCGCGGCGAAGAAGAAAACCGGCGCAGCTAAGAAGAAAATCGGCGCAGCTAAGAAGAAGACCGGCGCAGCTAAGAAGAAGACCGGCGCAGCTAAGAAGAAGACCGGCGCGGCCAAGAAGAAAACTGGCGCAGCGAAGAAGAAGACCGGTGCAGCCAAAAAGAAGACCGGCGCCACCAAGACGTCGCCCGCCGCCGGCAAGCGCGCCATCGTCGCAGGCGCCTCTATCTCCCCGCAGGAACGTTGGAAGATGATCGCTGAGGCCGCTTACTATCTGGCGGAGCGGCACTCCTTCACCGGCGATCCGGTCACGGATTGGATCAACGCCGAGCGCGCCATCGACGAGTACCTCGCCAAGCGCTAGCACGCCTCGGTTGCTTCAACCCCTAAACCGTTCGCCCTGAGCGAGCGCAGCGAGTCGAAGGGTCGCGCTGGGCCATCCAATGACCCGTCGGTCCTGAGCGAGCGAAGCGAGTCGAAGGAAGCGAGTCGAAGGAAGCGAGTCGAAGGAAGCCCGCCCCGGCTCCTCAGCGGCTGGCGATCAACTGATCGTAGATGTCGATGTAGGCCTGCGCCGTCTTGGCGAGGGTGAACTTCTCGACACTCTCGCGCATCACCCGTTGGATCACCCGGCGCTTGACCTCCCGGGATCGAGCGTAGAAGCGCACCGCCCGGCTGATGGCCTCCTCCAGGCCCTTGGTGGTGTGCTCCGCGAAGACGAAGCCGTTGCCGGTCTCGTTGTCGAGATCGATCTCGGTGACCGTATCGCGCAGGCCGCCGGTCAGGCGCGCCACCGGCAGGGTGCCGAAGCGCGGGCCCTCCATTTGCGGCAGCCCGCAGGGCTCGTACTTGGAGGGCATCAGGATGAAGTCGGCCCCCGCCTTGGCGAGGGTGCTGAGATCCTCGGAGAAGGGACGGTGGGAGATGCTGGCGCGATAGGGCGGCTCGAGGACCCGGAAATGTCGGACGATGCCGGGGTCACCGTTGGCAACGAGCGCGAACTGCGCCTTGTACTTGTCGACGCAGCGCCGAATGATCGGCCAGAGCAGCTCCGGCCCCTTTTGCGGGTAGAGCCGGCTCGGGAAGAAGAATAGCGGCGCGTCAGGGTTTTGCCGCAGCCCCATGCGCAGCTGCAGCTCTTTCTTGTTGAGTCGTTTTTTCTTGGTGGCGGTCTCGACGTCGTAGTTGACGATGTAGGGGCTAACCCGCGGATCGGCGCTGTCGCTCGGCCCGTTGAGAAAACCGAGGGCGGCGCCGGCTTCGTGTTTGATTCGCACCGCCTGCCGGACGCTCTCCGGGATGATGTCCGAGAAGTCGCCGCGGACGATCTCCTCGAGGAAGCTAGGACTGACCGTGTTGACCAGGTCAGCGCCGTGGATGCCGCTGGCGGTAAAATCGATACGGTTGTGGCACCAGTTTTCGTGGCTGTCCTCGGGCCAATGCTCGAAGTAGAGCCAGTCCATGAAGCGGCTGACGTCGATGCCGCTGCGGTAGACGTTCTCCGGCGTGTCCTTCTCGCTGAAGACGTTGTGCAAGGTAAATAGGCTCTTGATGCCCCGCGCTCGTGCTGCGGCGGGGACCAAGGCGGTCATCCAGTCGTTGCAGTGGACCACCGCCGGATCGACCTCGTCGAGGACGTTATTGATGATGTGGCGTTGGAATGCCTCGGCGCGCCGCACCCGGGGGTGGGCGTCATTGTCGCCATAGACGTCGGTCAGGTGAGAGAAGGCGGCGTCGGTGACCAGATGGATGCCCATGCCATGCAGGGCGGGGCCGAGGTGGTCCATCTCGCGGATGCTGATGTTGCCGAGGTCGAGGATCTTGGTGTCGTACTTGGGCACCGCGACGTGCACCTCGAAGCGTCCGTCGCGGTGGAGGTATTGGATCAAGCCGGCGGAGATGTCACCGAGGCCTCCCCCTTTGGCGCGGATGAAGTTGGCCGCGTTGCCCAACCCCTCCGGTAGCTCGGTCACCTCCGGCGTGCAGATCAGAATGCGCGGCAGGGACTTGCGGGCTCGGGCTCGGGGTTTCGCCTTCTTGTGCTTGACGTGCCGCCTCATGCGCTATCCCACCGTGCGGCCTCTGGCTCGAGGAGCCGCCCGGCATTCACCATCCCGGTTGCAGGCGATCTTTACACCAACTGCCAGTGGGGGGCGAGACGGGGCCCTTGATTTCGCCCCCCGCTCTTTGCTTTCACCCCCTCCATGGTAACCCGGCTGGAATCGACCCAAGAGCGCCTCAACGAGATCACCCGCAACCTTTGGTGGTGTTGGCAATCCGATGCCGTCCGTTTATTTCGGGAAATCGACCACGCCCGTTTCCGGGAGCTCAACCGCAACCCGATAGCTCTGCTGTCGGAGATCCCCCAGGAGCGCCTCGAGGAGCTGATCGACGAGTTTGGCCTGCTCGGCCGCGTCAACCACCAGTATCGTCGCCTGCGCGAATACCTGGCCTCGGGCCACACCTGGTGCTCCAAGAACGCCGGTGCCCTGCTCGCCCACCCGGTGGCCTATTTCTCCGCCGAGTTCTGCGTGCACGAGTCCTTGCCGATTTACTCCGGCGGCCTCGGCGTACTGGCGGGGGACCACCTCAAGAGCGCCTCCGACCTCGGCATTCCCCTGGTTGGGGTCGGGCTCTTCTACCGCCAGGGCTATTTCTACCAACACCTGGACGCGGACGGTTGGCAGCGGGAAAGCTACCTGACCACCGACATCAGTCAGCTCGCCATGCGGCCCGCCTGTACCGTCGATGGCAAGGCGGTCGAGGTGTCGGTGGATACCCGAAACGGCACGATCCACGCCCGGGTCTGGGAGTTGGCCATCGGACGCTGCCGGCTCCTCCTGCTCGACTCGGACGTCGAGTCCAACAGTGAAGAGGACCGTCGTCTCACCGCCCGCCTCTACGGCGGGAACACCGAGATCCGCATCCGCCAGGAGATGTTGCTCGGGATCGGCGGCATGCGCGCCTTGACCGCCCTCGGGATTACCCCGGGCGTGTTGCACCTCAACGAAGGGCACAGCGCCTTCGCCGCCCTCGAGGCGACCAGGCAGCGCATGGAGGAGGAGGCGATCCCCTTTGAGGAGGCCTCCGTTGGGGTGGCCCGTCAGGTGGTGTTTACCACCCATACTCCGGTTCCGGCCGGACACGACCGCTTCGCCCCGGAGATGATCGAAGAGCACCTCACGCCGATGGCGGACGCCCTTGGTCTCTCCCTCGATTCCTTGGTCGGGCTTGGCCGGGTGGACCCGGCGGATGAGAACGAAGAGTTCTGCATGACGGTCCTGGCGCTCAAGCTCGCCCACAGCGCCAATGGTGTCTCCTGTCTGCACGGCCAGATCAGCCGGCGCATGTGGACCTCGCTGTGGCCCGGACGCGACGAGGCGGAGATCCCGATCGGGCACATCACCAACGGCATACACGGAAGCTCCTGGTTGGCGCCCCTGATGGGACGTCTGTACGACCGCCACTTCGCCCCGGACTGGACCGAGCGAACCTGGGAACCAGAGTTGTGGGATGCCATCGAGGATGTCGACGACGGTGAGCTGTGGGAAACCCACGCGGCGCTCAAGATCAACCTGATGAACTTCGTGCGCCGCAACGCCGCCGAACAGGCGGTCCGACGTGGCGAGTCGCCCGACACGGTACGGATGTGCGATCAGACCTTCCGTCCGAAGGCGCTGACCATCGGCTTTGCGCGGCGTTTCGCGACCTACAAGCGCGGTACGCTCCTGCTCTCCGACCTCGACCGCCTCGACCGCCTGATCAACGATCCTGACCGGCCGGTGCAGATCGTCTTTGCGGGCAAGGCCCACCCGAACGACGATGGCGGCAAGAATTTGCTCCAAGCGATCTTCCGGATCACCCGCGACCCCCGTTTTGCCGGCAAGATCGTGTTGCTCGAGAACTACGACATGAACATTGGCCGCCACCTGGTACAGGGGGTCGACGTCTGGCTCAACAACCCGCGCCGGCCCCTCGAGGCCTGTGGCACCAGCGGTCAGAAGGTGGTGCTCAACGGCGGCCTAAACTGCTCGATCCTGGATGGCTGGTGGGCCGAGGCCTACGACGGCCTCAACGGGTTCGCCATCGGCGGGGCGCGGAGCCATTGTGACCCGGCGGTTCAGGACGACCGCGACCGGGAGAGTCTGTTTGAGACCCTCACCGGGGAGGTGATCCCGCTCTT
>JAUUZB010000139.1 GCA_030590185.1 Deltaproteobacteria bacterium | reverse complement strand
TGAGGTTTATTGATGGCCCAGGGGCTTTGCCCTATCCTCCGGGCCGAAAGCGCAGCGGGACGATGAGTCGAGTAGGAGCCTCCGGGGTGATCGCGTGGGCCGTGTTTCTCGGCGCGGCCTTGCCGGGCCTCGTACAAACGACTGCCATTGCCGCCCCCTCACCGGCCGCGCGATCCTCAGCCGCGCAGCTCCTCGCTCAGGCCGAGGCGGAGTTCGACGACCTGGAGTACGACGCCGCGATCCCGATCGCCAAGAAGATCCTAGCCCGTGAGGACGTCCCGGTCGACGTTCGACTCGACGCCTACGTGATCCTCGGCAGCAGCCTCGCCATTGTCGGCCAGCCGTCCCAGGCGGAAAAGGCCTTTCGCCTGCTGCTGCGCGGCCGACCCGACTTTGACATGAAGGGCCGGGAGGTGGCGCCGAAGATCCTTCGCATCTTTCGCAGCGTGAAGATGGAGGAGGACCGGATCCGCACCGAGACCCATGAGCTCGAGCGCAAGCGCCTGATCGAGGAGCTCGAGCTCAAGGGTGAACCAGTCGAGCAGGCGACCGGCGGCGAGCCCATTGAGTTCACCTACCGGCTCCGCGATCCGCGCAGCGCAGTCAGCTCGGTGCGGGTGCAGTACCGCAGGCACGGGGGGGGCGACTTCTCCGCCCTCGCCCTGACCCTCGACCCCACCGGCGCCTGGTCCGGCAGCATCCCTGGGGAATGGACCGAGAACGAGGACGGTTTTGAGTTGGAGTACTTCGTCCGTACCGCCGACAGCCGAGGGGAGCCTCTATTGGAGATCGGATCCCCAGCCATCTCGACGCCGATGCGGATCCCGGTGGAACCGGGCT
Organism: Deltaproteobacteria bacterium; assembly: GCA_030590185.1. The sequence continues at coordinate 6,965 of JAUUZB010000139.1, read as the reverse complement.
CGGTCAGCTCGCCCTTCTACGAGACTTTCTGGTTCTGGGGGGTCGTCGTCGCGGTCGCCGCCGGGAGCACCGTGGCCGGCTATTTCATCTACGATTCCCAGACGCGTCTCCCGGAGAGCGATCTGGGCAGCCACGCCATTCACTAACCCGAACGAGCCGAGCGCACCTTGTCCAAGCTGGTCTTCGAGAAGTACGAAATCATCCGCCGCCTGGCGATCGGTGGCATGGGTGAGATCTTTCTCGCCAAGCAGGTGGGGGTGGCCGGCTTCGAGCGACTGGTGATCCTCAAGAATCTCCTGCCGGACCTGGCCGAGGAGGAGAAATTCATCACGGAGTTTCTGGACGAGGCGCGGGTGGCGGCGACCCTCAACCACCCGAACATCGTTTCGATCTTCGAGGTCGGCAAGTGGGAGGGGGTCTACTTCATCGCCATGGAGTACATCCGCGGGGAGAGCATCTCCAACCTGATCGTCGACTCGTACAAACAGAAGAAGCGCATCCCGCCGAGCGTCGCGGCGCGGGTGGTCCACGACGCCGCCCTCGGCCTCGATCATGCCCACAGCGCCAAGGACACCGCCGGCCGGGCGCTCTACATCGTGCATCGTGACATCAGCCCTCAGAACATCATGGTGCGCGACGACGGGGTGACCAAGATCGTCGACTTTGGCATCGCCAAGGCCGCCAACCGCTCCACCCGCACCATGACCGGCCGGGTCAAGGGCAAGATGAGCTACATGTCGCCGGAGCAGGCGCTCGGTGATGATCTCGACGGGCGCAGCGATCAGTTCGCGCTCGGTATCGTGTTGTGGGAGATGTGCGTCGGCCGTCGGTTGTTCAAGGGGGAGCACGCCGCCGACACGATGCAGAAGGTGCTCGAGGCGCCGATCCCGGACCTCACCGAGAAGCTGCCCGGCTTCCCACCGATGCTCGCCGACGTCGTCAAGCGCATGCTCGAGCGCGACCGCGATGTGCGTTTCCCAACCTGCCGCGACGCCGCCAACGATCTCGGCGACTACCTCGAGTCCGTCTCCAAGCGGGTCAACGAGCGCGAGGTGGCCAGCTTCGTGTCGAGCGTTTGTGGCGATCGGATCGAAGAGGCGACCAAGAACCTGACGCCCACCGGTGACAACTTCTTGATCGACCTGGGCGACGGACCGACGGTCGACATCGGGGAGAAAACCCTGCGGGCTGGGGCGCGCAAGCGTGGCGCTGGACCTAAGCTCGCCATCGCGGCCGTCCTCGCGGTGGCGGTGGCGGTTGGCGGTTTCTTCACCTACCGCGCCACGCGCCCGGCCTCGCCAGCGGTGACCGCCGCGGCGTCGAAGGCGGGGTCGGAGCGGCCGGTCAAGGCCGGCGTCGGCCCGCCCGCCGTCGCGGCCGTGTTGGAGCTGACCTCGGTGCCCCCCGGCGCCACGGTCATGGCTGGCAAGACGGTGCTCGGCAGCACCCCGGTGACGATCAACACTTTGGTCCCGAAGGTGGAACACCTGCTGGTGCTCGAGAAGCGCAACTTCGAGTCCAAGCAGATACGGATCACCTTGGCCGCCGGCAAGGTCCATCAAGAGAAGGTCACCCTCGCCAAGCGCAAGCCGGGCAAGAAGGGTCGGCGGGGAGGCACCAAGGCCGGCAAGACGACGCCGGAGTCGGTGGCGGCGGCCCCTCCGCTGGCCAAGGCAGCCGGGACCGGATTCTTGAGCTGCAAGACGACGCCGTACACCACGGTTTTTTTCAAAGGCAAGGCCCTCGGCGAGACGCCGTTTGCGCGCAAGTCGTTGCCAGCCGGAACGCACACCCTGCGGTTCGTCAACCAGGATGAGGGTGTTGACGAGAAGCGTCAGGTGACCATCGCGGCGGATCAGGTCACGAAATTCAAACCGAAATTCAAATAGCTAGCCGGCGTTGGGTCGACGGGCGGGGATTCGCTGAGACGAGCGTGGCTGGGGTGTAGATTTCCGATGGCGTGGGCCCTGGACATCGGCACGACCAACACCGGCATCGCGCGCTGGCAGGAGCAGGAAGAGCGGCCGCGGCTGGTCGAGCTGCCGGCGATTTGCCGTCGGGCCAGTGGTGAGGGCAGAGATCTGATCGTTGGGGATCGGACCGGCGAAAAATCGGATCCCTTGGAGGCGCCCCGGCTGGTCCCCTCGGCGGTGCAGCTCGCTGGGGAGCTGGGGTTTTGGTCGCACCTCGGGAGTCGCCCCTTCCTGGCCAAGCGGTTCTTTTTGGGCCGCCTGGCCCGCATCGGACGCGATGCCCTCGAGCTCAACGAGGCCCAGCCGCTGCCCGGCTTCGCCGAGCGCTTCAAGCCGGCGCTGGCCCGGGAACCGTTGCGGCCGGTGGCGCGCCGGGCGGGTCGCGCCTACAGCGCGCGGGACGTGACGCGCATCTTCGTGCGTGAGCTGTTCGCAGAGGTCAAACGCACCACCGGGGAGCGGATTCGCGATCTGGTGCTGACCGCGCCGGTGGACGCCTACGAGACTTACCGCGCCGAGCTGCTCCAAATCACCCACGGGCTCGGGGTCAAACGCGTGCGCTTCATCGACGAGCCGGTGGCCGCGGCCCTCGGTTACGGCCTAGGCCTCCGAGGTGAGCGACACGTGCTGGTGGTCGACTTCGGCGGCGGAACCCTCGATCTGGCGTTGGTGTTGCTGACCCCCAAGAGCGTCCGCGCGGGCAGTTGCGCGGTGATCGCCAAGGATGGCCGTGGGGTAGGCGGGGACAACGTCGACCATTGGCTGCGCGACGAGTTTTGCGAGCGGCTGCAGTTCCGGCTGCCCGAGGAGCGCGGCGATCCCTTGTGGGTGTTGAACCGCCTGATGCTCGAGGAGGCCCGCCGGGTCAAAGAGAGCGTCTACTTCAAGGCCAGCGAGGGATTCTACGTCACGCCGCCGGAGGAGCTGCGCAGCTTCCAAGCGCGTCTCTCCGGGGACACACCGCGTCTGCGGATCGACAAGGATGACCTGGCGGAGATCATGCGCCGCCATGGGCTCTATGATCTCCTCGAGACCTGCGTCGACTCGGTGGTCGACCAGGCGGCGGCCAAGGGCATCGGTCTCGACGCCATCGACGACGTGCTGCTCGTCGGTGGCTCGACCCTGCTGCCCGGTATCTATCCGCTCTTTGAGGAGCGCTTCGGGCGGGATCGAGTGCGTGGCTGGCAGCCGTTCGAGGCGGTGGCTTATGGTGCCGCCGCCTTCGCGGCCGACAGTTACGGTCAATCCGACTTCATCGTTCACGACTATGCGTTGGTGACCCACAACCTCGAGACCCACGAGCCGGAGTACACGGTGATCATACCCCGGGGCACCGCCTTCCCGACCACCAGCGAGTTCTTTCGCCGCCAATTCGTGCCGACCTGTTCCCTCGGCGAGCCGGAGACCCTGTTTAAGCTGCTGGTCGCCGAGATCGGCCGCAACGGTGGTGCCGAGCGGGTGTTCGGCTGGGACGCGGCCGGCAACGTGCACAAGCTCGGCGGCCACGCCGGTGACGAACGGCTGGTGGTCTCCCTCAACGACGCCAACCCAACCCTCGGCCGCCTGAACCCGCCCCACGCACCGCGGGACCGCAAGCCGCGCCTCGACATCGCCTTTGGGGTCAACGCCGAGCGTTGGCTGTGCGCGACCGTGATCGACCTCGAGACGTCGAGACGGTTGATGGCGGATGAGCCAGTGGTGAGGTTGTTGTGATTATTCCCGCCGCCGGGTGATGGCGAGGACGACCGCCAACCACACACCCGCCGCGATGACCGTGGCGACCACCAGTACGATCAACGCTTCGCTGAAGGACTCGGAGGGCCACAGCCAGGTCCCGCCGACCGCGATCAGCAGAAAGCAGATGATGAACAGGATCTCGGTCCAGCGAAGCTTGGTCATCACCCAGGCTCATAGCGTCGTTTCGGGTCCAACCAAAGTCCCCGATGCGGAGGCCTTGGCACCTTGGCCCCGGGCTAGAGCTCGACAGTGGCCGGTTCCCGCGCCGGGCGGGCGAAGTAGTAGCCCTGCATGAGATCGCAGCCGATGGAGGCGAGGGTGTCGCGCTCTGCCTCGGTTTCGATCCCTTCGTTGACCACCTGGATCTTCATTTCGAGGCAGACGTCGACCATCGCCTTGATGAGACGCAGGCGCTTGGGATCCTTGTCGACGTTGCGCACCAGCGACATGTCGATCTTGGCGACGTCGGGCTCGATTTGGGCAAAGGCGGAGAGTCCGGCGTAGCCCGCGCCGAGATCGTCGACCGCCAGGCGGAAGCCGAGGTCACGCAGGGACTTGAGCCGGTCCTGGAGCGATGGGATGCGGTCGAGGGAGACCCGCTCGGTCAGTTCCAGAACCACTCGCTTCGCCACCCGCGACAATGGCGAGCCTGGGGCGTAGAGCGTGGTGTCGAGCAGATCCTCCGGGTGCAGATTCACGAACAGGTGGTGCGGCTCTGCAATTGAGTCGGCCCGATCGGCCACCAGCTCTCGAACCTTGCGACCGAGATCGAAAAGCCGGCCGAGGCGTTCAGCCATGGGGATGAGGATGCCGGGGTGAGGAGCCTGGGGCTCGTCGGAGCGCACCAGCGCCTCGTAGCCCCAGACCCGCCGTTCGTCCCAGCTCACGATTGGCTGGTAGGCGATCCAGAGCGCCTCGAGCGATCGCTCGAACGTGGCCTCGAGGTTCAGGCGGTCCCCCTCGAGCGCATCATCCTCACCAACGTGGGTCATCGCCTCGCGCTTCGCCTTGGCGAGCCGGTGCATGCGCACCGCATAGCCGATGGTTTCGAGCAGGTCGTCGCGGGCGATCGGCTTGGTGAGGTATTTGAGCGCGCCGAGCTCCACGGCCTCGATGGCGCTCTGCAGGGTGGGGCCGCCGGTCATCAAGATCACCGGCACGTCCTGGTCGTGGGAGCGGATCTTGCGCAGCAGCTCGAGCCCGTCCGCCCCGGGCATGGTGATGTCGGAGATGACGGCGTTGAAGCCGTTGCTCTCCTGCAGGCTGGCCATGGCGGCCTGGGCGCTCGCCGCGGTCTCGACGGTGTAGCCGGCCATTTCTAGAATGCGGCGGAAGGTGACCAGGATCGCCTCCTCGTCGTCCACCACTAGTACACGGCCCACGGTCTTGGCGTCAGTCGGTTGTTCTGATGTCATGGTTTGCAGCGGGGTGGCTTGATGCATCCTCCCCACGAATCTAAACGGCTCGTTCTTGGCGAGCGTTCACCCCTGGGCCCCAGGTGTCGGTTCTTTTTACCAGCTTCCGGTTCGGGGCAAAAATGATTGTGGCCCGAAACGGGCCGCCACGGCTGGTGATGCTTGTCAAACGACCTGTCCTCGTTTAGTCTCGGGCGCAAACCACGAGCGGTGGAGGCTCCAAATGAGTTCAGTAGGCGCAGCCGGCGGATCAAATGTTCTCGCAACCCTTCCCGGAGTAGAGCAGGCCACCAAGGCCGGGACCGTAGCACCGGTCCAAGAGGATCGGATCAAGGCAGAGATCGTCGCCGCTCAGCATGCTGGCCAGGGCGCTGGTAGCGAGAAGATGTCTGGCGTGCGCCGCGAACAGTTCGCCGTTGACATCAAGGCCAACGAGAACCTCGTCGCCGCCCTCAAGAAGGTCAAGATCACCCCGACCCCCGAGGGCCTCGACCGAATCGCGCAAGCGGCAATTCAGAACAAGGGCCTGTTCACCAACCTGGTCTCCGCCACCACCATCGCCGCCTTGACCATGGGCAAGAGTGAAGGCGCCAATCAGAACATGGCCGGTGCCATGGACAAGTTCGCGAGCAACTCCCAAGCGATGCGGGCCACCGACAACGCCGACCTCGCCTACCTCATGGCGCGCATCGTGCTCGAGTCCCAAAAGACCGAGCGCGAGCAAGCGATGAAGGCGATCAAGGAAGCGATCGAGGTCTGTAAGAACCAGCTCGAGCAGCTCGAGGCGGATCGTGAGCGCTTCGACAGTGGCGGTAAGGTCGAGGTCGACGGCAAGATGGTCGACGTCCAGGCCCTCGAGAAGCGTGCCGACGCGCCTGGCGCCAAGGGCGCGGTGGCCCAGGCACAGCTGGCCAAGGTCGAGTCGACCAAGAACAATCTCGACAAGCGGATCGACGCCCTCAAGGATACGCTCAAGAGCCTCGAGGCGCAGCTCAACCAGGGGCAGGGCAAGAGCGATATGCTCAATGAGCTCATCCTGTTGTTGGTCGAGAAGGTGATGGCGATGTCCCAGGCCCAGCAGGGACAAAACGCCAACGCCGCTGCAAACCCGGCGGATCCGACCGTCCCCAACGGTTGACGGGTCGAGCTTGAACATCCGTGAGCTGTCGCCGGTTGAGCGACGGCGCCTCCCGAACCTGGCCCGCCGCGCCGGCCTCGAAATTGACGATCTCGCCCCCTACGGTTGGGAGCTGGCGGGCGCCCGTTGGTGGGAGGACCCCGCCCTGGGGATCGCGTTGGCTGACACCGAACCGCTGACCTTCTGTCTCGACCGGGGCGAGGGTTTCCCCAACGACTGGGTGCGCGAGATCTGGATCGTCGCGCCGCGGGGGCGGTTTCGGCCGGCCCTGATCGCCTTCGCCGAGCACCTTCGCGCCCAGCGCGCGCGGGTGGTGCGCTGGCGGGTCGAGGCGCCCATGAGCCGGGCGGTGGAGCGATTCTGGGAGGGGTGCGGCGCGGAGGTCAAAGGTGTCGCCGGCGACGGGGATTTCCTCATCCTCGAGCTCAGCGAGCGACCGGCGACCCGCCTGCGGACCTCTTCCGGCTACAGCCTCGGTCGGGTGCGCCCGAGTGAGGTGGGGCAGCTCGTGGAGTGGTGCCGCGATCCCCACGTTCATCGTCCCCTCGGCTTCGATCAACCACCGACCGCCTTTGGCATCCACGGCTTTCTCTTTCCCAACGACCCGGGCGAAGCCGGGTTCTCGGACCTCGAGATTTCCACTGCCCGCCGCCACGGATTGCCTATCGGCTTCTGCATCGAGCACGGTTGGGATTTCTCCGG
>JAUUZB010000666.1 GCA_030590185.1 Deltaproteobacteria bacterium | reverse complement strand
TGATATTGACCATTGCTCGGCGCGTAGCCTGTCATCTCCTCGAAGATGCGGCGGGAGCGGTTGTTGTCGTAGCCGGCGATACGGTGGAAGCCGCGCATACTCTTGAGCAGCGCCTTGAAACCGAGCCGAAGCGGCGCCCCGACGCGGTCATCGTTGGCGTCGAGCATCTCCGGGGGCCACATCAAGGGGTAGGAGTGGAAGTAGGTGATGAGGTCGAGGTCTTCAAAGCCTTTGACGCCACCTTCTTTGAGGCAGTATTCGATGGCCTTGATCGGGAACTTGCCGGAGTGCTTCTCACGAATGAAGCGTTCTTCTTCGGCCGCCGCGACGATTTCGCCGTCGATAACCAACGTCGCCGCGGCGTCATGGCTGGTGTTGAACTTGGCCATGTAGCCGTCGAGACCGCCGTTGTAGCCGAGAACCTTCATGTACAGACCTACTTCGCTCTGGCGATAGCCGCCGAATTGTCTGGCCGTCCTAGCCCCCACCACACAGCGTGTCAACGGAGTGGTTTGACCGGGGTGGCGATGCTGAACTTCGTGTCTCGGGCCGGGTAGGAATGAATGCTACGCTCGCGCCGAGCATGGCGCAGGCATCGCGTGACAGTTGATCTCATCATCATCGGTGGCGGACCCGCCGGTCTGGCCACCGCCATCTACGCGCGTACCCGCGGGCTCGAATGTGTGGTGCTCGACAAGCGCAAGCTGCCGCTGGACAAGGCCTGTGGCGAAGGGCTGATGCCGCCCGGGGTGCGGGCGCTCGAGGAGATGGGGGTTGAATTACCCGCCGGGGGCAGCGCGCCGCTCGGTGGGATCCGCTACGTCGACGGCGATACCGTGGCCGAGGGCAGCTTTGGGGACGGCGAGGGGCGGGGGATTCGACGCACGGTGTTGATCGCGGCGCTGTGGGCCCGCGCTGAAGAGCTCGGCGCGGAGCTGCACTATGGCACCAAGGTTGATGACTGGCGGGAGGGTGACGGGGACGGAGACGAGGACCGGGGCGGTGACGCCGGCATCGTCGTCGAATCTGCCGCGGGTACCCTGCGAGGTCGCTACCTCATCGCCGCCGACGGCCTTCACAGCCCGACCCGCCGCCGGCTGGGACTCGAGGTGCCGTGGCCTGGACGCCCTCGCTTCGGGGTTCGGCGCCATTTCGAGATCGAACCCTGGGCGCCGATGGTCGAGGTGCATTGGGCCGACGACTGCGAAGCATACGTGACCCCGGTCGGGCCCCGTTGTGTCGGGGTCGCCATGCTCTTTCCCGGTGACGGTCGCAGCTTTGACGAATTGCTGAGCCGCTTCCCAACCCTGGAGGATCGCTTCGCCGGCGCTTCGTTTGCCAGCTCCAAGCGGGGCGGGGGCCCGTTCCGGCAGCGGGCGCGGCGGCGAGTCCAGGGGCGGGTGGCGTTGGTTGGTGACGCCGCTGGTTACCTCGACGCGATCACCGGCGAGGGGGTGATGCTCGGTTTCAAGACCGCCCGCGCGGTGGTCGAAGCGGTCGCCCGAGGCGATCTCGCCTCGTACGATCGCGCCTACCGCGAGCTCAGCAAGCCGTACTACCGGATGACCGAGATCCTGCTCGCCGTGGGTGCGCGGCCGGGGCTGCGCCGGCGGATGGTACGGATGCTCGCGGCGAACCCGGAGATCTTTGGCCAGGTGCTCGCGATCAACGTTGGGGATCTGCCGCTGCGTGGGGTGGGTGCGCGGGGGTTCCTGCGCATGCTCCGCGGATTAGTCTGAGGCTTGGTGACGGGCCCTTCGACTCGCGTCCTTCGACTCGCTGCACTCGCTCAGGACGAACGGATGCGGGGACGAACGACTGTTTTCGATCAATCAGCTACAGCGGACCGGAGACAGCAACCTGCAGCTTGTGACTCCCAGCCCCGCGGGTGATGATCACAAACACCCGAGTAGCATCCTTGGTCGCCACCACCCGCACGAGCCGCACGAGGGGTGCGTCTGGCTCTTGGTTCAGCGGTCGTTCGTGGTCGTTGCGTTCAACGCTGAATCCTCTAGCCTCGAGCAGCTTGGTATAGAACTCGACCACCGCCTCGACCCCGGTGGTGGTGCGCACCTCGATATCTGCGTCAGCGCCGGCGAGCGGCTTTTCCTCGCTGGTGGCGTTGCGCACGGCCCGCAGGAGAGAGCCGGCAGGTACCGGGAGCGGAAAGCCATCGACCTTCTCAGCGGTCACCGCGACCGGGCCGGACTCAACCGTGGTCTTCTCGGCAGGCTGTGTCTCACAGGCCACTAGCACGGTGACGGACAAACATAGAATCCAACGCACGGCTCACTCCTCTTGCTGAGCCCATGATAACCCCCATCCGGGTAGGAGGACCACTTTGTGTTTCCACCTTGGTCCGGCGCGTCCGGTGCGGCAAAGTAGGCTGCCATGACGATGGAGCCCAAGTCCCCGGCACGCCCACCGATCGTCGCCGCCAAACGCACGGTGATCAAAGTCGGCACCCGGGTATTGACCAACCCCGATGGCCGCCTGTCCCTGCCGCGTCTCTTTCGCGTCGTCGAGGCGGCGGCCACCCTGCGGGCCAACGGACGCGAGGTGTTGCTCGTCAGCTCCGGCGCGGTCGGCCTCGGCCTCAACGCCCTCGGCCTCGATGCAACACCAACGACCCTGGCCGAGCGGCAGGCCTGCGCCGCGGTCGGGCAGAGCCGGCTGATGGGGCTCTACCAGGATGGTTTCCATCAGCTCGGCGGCGCCTGCGCGCAGGTCCTGCTCACCCAGGGCGACTTTGAAGATCGCGTCCGCTACCTCAACCTGCGACGCGCCCTGACCACCCTGCTGGCACGCGGCGTGGTGCCGGTGATCAACGAGAACGATGTCGTCTCGACCGATGAGCTCGAGGTCGGGGCGACTGGAGACCGGGCGGTGTTTGGCGACAACGACCTGCTCTCGGCCCTGGTCGCTACCAAGCTCGGCGCCGACCTGCTGGTGGTGCTCACCGATGTGGGCGGTGTCTTCGACCGCGATCCACGCACCCGCGACGACGCCAAGCTCGTCGACCGGGTAGACGCCGCCGACACTCTCGATGAGTTGGCAGTTGGCGGAGGGTCACAGGCGGGTCGCGGCGGGATGCGCAGCAAGGTCAGGGCCGCGAGTATGGCGGCCCGCGCCGGATGCCACGTCGTCATCGCCAGCGGCATCGACCCAGAGGCGCTCACTGGCCTGCTCGCCGGTGCCGAGGTTGGGACCTGGTTCCCGGCCCGTGGCGCCCTCTCGGCGCGACGGCGCTGGATCGCTTTTGCCACGCGTACCAACGGTACCCTGCACCTCGACGCCGGCGCCGTGAAGGCCCTCATCGGTCGCGGCGCTTCCCTCCTCGCGGCCGGTGTCACGGCTGTTGAGGGTGACTTCCACGAGGGTGAGGTGGTCGAGATCAAGGGCCCTGGGGGTGAGGCGATCGGCCGCGGCTTGATCGAGGTCGACGGCGCCGCGGCCCGTGCCTGGATCGAGGGCTCCGCTCCGGTGGGCGTACGCAATCGCGATGCCCTCGTGCATCGCGACAGCCTGGTGCTCGAGGAGAGCCTCGAGGAGACCTCCGAGGAGAGCCTCGAGGAGAGCCCCGAGGAGACCACCGAGGAGACCACCGAGGAGATCCCCGAGGAGATCCCATGACGAGCAACGACCTACGCACCCAGGCCGCCGCGGTCCGCGCCGCGCAACACCGACTCGTCGCCGCACCGGCGGAGACGCGCTCCGCCGCCTTGCGCGCCCTCGGGACGATCCTGATCGAACGCCGTGACGCGATCCTCGCGGCGAACAACCGCGATCTCGAGGCCGCCCGCCACGCCGATCTGGCGGCGCCCCTGCTCAAACGCCTCGACCTGACCAGCGAGAAGATCGACGGCCTGGTGCAAGGCGTCAACCAGCTCGCCGCCGCCCCGGATCCCATCGGCCGCCCCATCCGGCGCACCCTCCTCGACGACGGCCTCGAGCTGACCCAGGTGCAGAGCCCCATCGG
>JAUUZB010001064.1 GCA_030590185.1 Deltaproteobacteria bacterium | reverse complement strand
GGCCGAGGACCGATCCAGCGGGGTCACTATCCTTGGTGTGCAGCCGGCCAAGGAGCGGGCGAGCAGCAAAATGATCCAAATCACCGGCGGGCGCGGTCTCTCGGACGAGCGGACCGGCGAAGCCGTGCTCGGTGAAACCCTGGCCAAGCGCCTGCGTCTGACCATGGGCGCGGAGCTGGTGCTGCTGAGCCAAGCCGCCGACGGCTCCACGGCCAACGATTTGTTTCGCGTGGTCGGGCTCACGGCGGGCGGGGGCAGCGTTGACATGGGCGAGAGCACCGTCTTCATACACATCTCAGACGCTCAGGAGTTCTTTGCCCTCGGTGAGGGTGTCCACCAGGTGGTGGTCAACCTGACCAACGGCCTCCAGCCCAAGCAGGCCATGGCCGAGCTGCGCGCCACGGTCGACCCCGTTACCGACCGGCCGTTGATCGACCCGAAGACCCTCGAGGTGATGGCGTGGAACGAGATGATGCCGGAGATCGAGATCGGCATCGAGGCGGATCGCCAGGGGACCTTCGCCATGGACTTCATCGTCTTCTTGCTGGTGGTGCTCGGGATCTTCAACACCATGACCATGGCGACCTTCGAGCGCATTCACGAGCTCGGGGTGTTGCGCTCCATCGGGACCAGCGCCCGCAGCGTGATGGCGATGGTGATCCTCGAGTCTCTCATGATCGGCCTGGTCAGCCTGATCATCGGCGTGGCCATCGGCGCCAGCGCCATTTACGGAATCGGGTCGATTGACCTCTCGAGCTTCGGCGAGTCGGATTTTGTTGGGGTGCGCATGCCGAGCGTGATCCATCTGCGGGTCGCGCCCTTGGCCCTAGTGATGTCCTCGGCGACGGTTTTCTTTACCTGCTTCTTTGGCGGGTTGTTCCCGGCCTGGAAGGCGTCGCGCCTGAGCCCGGTGGAAGCCGTGAGGTTTGTCTGATGCTTTGGTTCTCCTTGGGCTGGCGGAGTATCTGGCGTCACCGACGCCGCACCTTGATCTCCATGAGCGCCGTGGGGCTGGGCCTGTTTCTGGCGATCGTTTACGTGGGGTTGAGCGATGGCATGATCAAGGACGCCACCGACCGCATGGACCGCACCGGCCTCGGCCACGTCCAGATCCACGCGCCGGGTTTTCGTGAGGAGCGCGACGTGGCGATCCAAATCGCGCAACCAGCGGCGCTGCTCGATCGCCTGACCTTCCCCGAGGGCACCAAGGTGAGCGTGCGGGTGCTGGCCTCCGGTTTGCTGACCACAGCATGGGGCAGCCGCGGCGCCCTGGTGATGGGCGTCGATCCGGTGGCCGAGGCTGGGGTGGCGGCCTCGATCCGCGACATCGTGGAGGGCGAGGCCCTCGAGCCCGGTGATCGCCGCGGCATCCTGGTGGGCGTCAAGATGGCCCAGCGTCTCAAACTCAAGGTCGGCGGCAAGCTCGTGATGACCGCGCAGCGGCCCGACGGGGAGCTGGGTTCCCATCTGTTTCGCGTCCGTGGGATCTTCGGCGGGGTCTCGGCGGCGCTCTCCTCGACCACCGTCTATGTGAGCATCGAGGCGGCGCGGGAGATGCTCGGGATCGGCGACGCCGCCCACGAGGTCGTGGTCTTCCTAGCCGACTCCAAGCAGGCCGAGCCCCTGGTGGCGGCGTTGCGGGTCGAGGCCGGCGATGGTGTGGAGATCCTCTCCCTCGGCGAGTTTCTCCCTCTCTGGAAGGAGATGGAGAGGATGATGGAAGCCGTGATCTACGCCATCATCATGGTGGTCTACATCCTGGTCGGGCTCGGGATCCTGAACGTCCTGTTGATGTCGGTGCTCGAGCGGACCCGCGAGTTTGGCATGATGATGGCGATCGGCACACCGCCGGCGCGGATCATCGGTCAGGTGCTGGGTGAAGGGGCGTGGATCGCGACCTTCGCCGTTATCGGAGGCCTGATCCTCGGACTGGCGGTGAACGCCTACGGTGAGGCCTACGGCTTACTCGACTACAGCGAGGAGTTCGGCGCGGCCTACGAGATGAGCGGCGTGGCCTTCGACTCGAAGATGCGCAGCCTGTTTTCCATCCCCCGGGCGTTGCAGACCGCTGCCATAGTGTGGGTGTTGACGGTCCTGGTGGCTGTCTACCCGGCGTGGCGGGTGTCCAGACTGCGGCCGGCGGATGCGCTGCGCAAGGTTTGATTACCCGTCAGTCGATCTCGTCGGAGTCGTCCGACCCGTCGGAGAGGTTGTGCCCGTCGTGATCTTCGTCCCCGTAGCCATCGATGGAACCGGCGATGTTGGGTTCCACCCGCGCGCTTGACCCGCTCGACTCCATCCCGTAGCGAACCCCATGGTCGCCACCCTCGCTGAGCTCCACCTGCACCTGGACGGCTCCCTCCGTTTGGACACCGCCGAGGAATTGGCGGCCCAGCACAACCTCACCCTTCCGGAGCGCTTCCACTTCGTGCCCGGCATGGGGCTGCGGGCGGCCCTCGATTTGTTCACGGCCTCCCTGGAATTGCTCCAGCACCCCAGCGCGGTGCAACGGGTCGCGGACGAGATGTGTCAGGACGCGGCGGACGAGGGGATCGGCACCCTCGAGATTCGCTTCGCCCCGCAGCTCCACCGGCGCGCCAGCCTGCGCGCGATCGTGGACGCAGCCCTCGCCGGTATCGATGGTCGTGCCGGCCTCATCCTGTGCGGCCTGTACGGCGAGCCGCCGGAGGTGCTCGACCGATTGGTGACCATCGCCGCTGAACGATCCGGCGTCGTCGGTATCGATCTGGCCGGTGGCCCAACCCCGGAGCATTCCTTTGGCCTCGTTGACTACGCCCCCGCCTTT
>JAUUZB010000668.1 GCA_030590185.1 Deltaproteobacteria bacterium | reverse complement strand
CTGAGCTGGACCCGCAGCCCATCGCGACCACGAGAACACCCACCAAAGCAGCTCGTTCGCAGGCTCCCATCGGTCGAATCCGTACCCCACTACGCTTCGGAACAAAAGCCCTCCACCACCGAAGGGGGTCAGGACTGCCCACATGTCACTTAAGGGGGTGCAAAAAAAATAGAGTTTTACAGGATTTGTCCCAAGAGTCGGATATGTCAAGTGGGCAGTCCAGACCCCATTGGGGGCGGGTAAGTGTCAAGTGGGCAGTCCTGACCCCTATGGGGGCGGGGTGACCCCGGGGCCTGGGCCGGTTATACAGCGCGTCAATGTTCGACCACGCTCGCTACTTTCCTACTCAGCTTCCGGTGCTGCGGGCCCTCGGGCGCGTGGCGTTGGTGAGCGCGCGGCAGCAGGCGGCCCGTCGGATCCTGCGGCGGCAAACCGAGGCCGCACGTCTTCCCGGAGCGATGCTACGCGCCGAGGTCGCGCCGCGCTCCCGTTCCTTGGTCGCCGACTACCTTCGCCACGTCCACGGCGACCCCGCGGCCTACGCCGGGGTCGTGCCGGCCCACCTGTTTCCGCAATGGACCTTCCCGTTGCAGATGCGGGCCCTCGAGGGGATTGGTTATACGGCGGCGCAGATCTTGAATGGCGGCTGTCGCTTGACCCTCAACCGTCCGCTGCCCGATGACGAGCCGCTGCGGATCTCGGTCCAGCTCACCGACATCGACGACGACGGTCGTCGCGCGGTGCTCAACCAACGCATCGTCATCGAAACCGCCCGGGCGCCGGAGGCGCTGGTCATCGATTGGCAAGGGATCATTCGCCTGCGGGGCGGCAACAGCAAAAAGAAAAAGAAGAGCGGCAAGACCAACGTCCCGGCCGACGTCACCCCGATCGACTACTGGCAACTCCAACCCCGGGTCGGCATGCAGTTCGCCCTGCTGACCGGCGATTTCAATCCGGTGCACTGGAGCCCGCTCTACGCCCGGGCGATGGGCTTTCGACGCTCCATCCTGCACGGCTTCTCGTGCATGGCGCGCACCATGGAGAGCGTCATCCGCGCCGAGCTCAACCATGACCCCTCGCGCCTCGCGACCTTTGAATGTCGCTTCACCAAGCCGAGCGCGCTCCCGGCCAAGGTGGTGGCCTACACCAACCCAACCGGCGGCGTCTTCGTCGGTGACGCCCCCGACGCGCCCGCCTATCTGGTCGGGAGCTTCACCGCCCGGACGTGAGATGCGAATGACCCGTACCCCAACCCGAGAGGGCCCTGCCCATGAGTGACTTCCTGCTCGACCTCGCGCAGAACCGTTCCGCCCGCAAAGTGATCCAGAGTCTCGGGCTGCCGATCCCGATGCCGCCCAAACTCAAGCGCGCCGCTGGCCCATGGACCGCCGAGCCCCTGCGCGGCGCCGCCTTCATCATCGGCGGCGCTGGCAATGCCTTTGCCCGCACCGGTGAGACGCTCGAGGCGGCCGGGGCCGACGTTGATCCCGGCGCCAGTACCAAGGTCCGTGGCCTGGTGTTCGACGCCACCGGCGTCAAGACGCCCGAGGGGCTCAGCCGGGTCTACGATTTCTTTCACGACAACCTGACGCGGCTCGAGCCCTGCGGCCGGCTGCTGATCATCGGTCCGTTGCCGGACAAGCTCGGCCCAGCCGCCGCCGCCGCTGCCATGGCCCTCGATGGCTTCACCCGCACCGTGGCCAAGGAGATCGGCAAGCGCGGCGCCACCGCCAACCTGATCCAACTACAAAAGGGCGCCGAGGACCGCCTCGACGGCCCGCTGCGCTTCCTGCTCGCCGAACGCTCCGCCTATGTCAGCGGCCAACCCCTACGCGTCACCAAGGCCGTCAAGGGAACGCCGCCCCAGGCCTGGATCTCCCCGCTCAAGGACAAAACCGCCCTGGTCACCGGCGCGGCCCGCGGTATCGGCGCCGAGACCGCCCGTTTGCTCGCGGCCGCCGGCGCCCATGTGGTGTGTCTCGATCGGCCCGAGGACCACGCCCTGGTCGAGGCGATCGCCGCCCCGCTCAACGGCTCGAGTCTCCTAGTCGACCTCTCCGACCCCGCCGCCCCACAGTCGATCGTCGAGCAGCTCACCGCCACCCGCGGCTCGGTCGACATCGTGGTCCACAACGCAGGCATCACCCGAGACAAGACCCTCAAGAAGATGAGCCGCGAGTATTGGGACCAGGTGATCGCGGTCAACCTCAGCGCCGTGACCCGCACCACCGACGCGCTCGCCGAAGGCCTGCTCCAAGACGACGGCCGCGTCATCTGCCTGTCCTCGGTCTCAGGCATCGCCGGCAACCTCGGGCAGTCGAACTACGCCGCCTCCAAGGCCGGCTTGATCGGCTACGTCCGCGCCATGGCGGCGCCGCTGGCCAAGCGCGGCATCACCATCAACGCGGTCGCGCCGGGCTTCATCGAAACCCGCATGACCGAGACGATCCCAACCATGATCCGCGAGGTCGGCCGGCGCCTCAACGCCCTCTCCCAGGGTGGCCGCCCCCAGGACGTGGCCGAGACGGTCCTCTTTCTCGCCAGCCCCGACGCCCTCGGCGTCAATGGCTCCGTGGTCCGCGTCTGCGGCCTCAGTCTGATTGGCGCCTGAATCACCCCTTCGTCCGGAGATCCCGATGCGTAAGTCCGTCCTGCTCTTCACCCTCGTCACCCTCATGGCCCCCGCCGGCTGCAAACGCACCGCGTCCACCGACGCCAACGCCGACACCCCGCCCGCCAGCCCAACCGAGAAGCTCACCCGCGACGACGTCAACCGCATCGCCGCGGAGTTGGCCTACCCGCTATTCTGGGTCGCCGATACCAACACCAACGGCGCCGTCGACCCCGCGGAGCTCGCCGTGTTGTGGGGCCTCGACGACAGCACCCGCGCCGGCTGGGTCGCCAACGGCCAGCTCACCGAACGCTGCCAACATGCCCTCGCTGCCATCGAGAAGATCCACGCCAACGGTCACGACTTCTCCAAGCTCGACGACGCCGAGAAACGTCGTCGCACCGTGGTGCTCGCCGAGCTCGCCCAGGGCAAGGCGACCCTCGTCTTCTCCGACTTCACGACGGCCTCCCCCGAAGACCGCGGCATCGTCGCCAACATCACGGCCGCCGCCGCCATCATCGAGCAGATCTACGCCGCACAAAACGGCGTCACCGGCCTGCGCGATCAAATCCCGGCGGACGACACCATGAGTCGAATGCTCTTTTACCGCAATCAATCCCCCTGGTGCGTTGCCCCCGACACCGAGAAGAACCCGGACTGCCGGGCCCTAGCCAAACCGACCCCGCGGATCTCCGGCCTCTATCCCGCCGGGTTGCAAGGGGAGGACGCCGACGTCTGCAAGACCCTCGGCGCGCGGCCGGATCAAAAAACCCTGATGTCCCCCTTCGTCACCGTCGCCCTGATCGACGACGGCAGCCTCAGCGCCGTGCCCTACACCCAAGCCTTCGCGCCCCAGATGAAAGAGATCAGCCGCCTGCTGACCGCCGCCGCCAAGGCCATCCAAGATCCCAAGGAGGCCGCCTTCAAAGCCTACCTCACCGCCGCCGCCAAGGCCTTCCTCGACAACCAATGGCAACCGGTCGACGAGGCCTGGGCCGCCATGAACGTCAACAACTCCAAGTGGTACCTGCGCATCGGCCCCGACGAGACCTACTTCGAGCCCTGCGGCCGCAAGGCCGGCTTCCACGTCAGCTTCGCGCGCATCAACCAAGGTTCGGTCACCTGGCAAAAACGCCTCAACCCGGTCAAGAACGACATGGAGAAGGCCATCGCCGAGCTCGCTGGCCCGCCCTACAAAGTACGCTCGGTGAGCTTCCACATGCCGGACTTCATCGACATCGTGCTCAACGCCGGTGACTCGCGCGGCGCCCGCAGCGCCACCATCGGTCAGAGCCTACCTAACTGGGGCCCCGTGGCAAACGAGGGCCGCGGCCGCACCGTGGTCATGACCAACCTCTACACCG
>JAUUZB010000617.1 GCA_030590185.1 Deltaproteobacteria bacterium | reverse complement strand
CCCTGCTGTTTCCGAACCGCCGCCTGCTGCTCGGCCAGCAGACCTTCGCCAAGGGCTACGCACACCTGATCACCTACCCGTTCGTCACCGAGGTAGCTGAGCCCTTGATGACCGTGCAACGAACCAAGCAGCGCATCATGACCGCACGCCGGATGGGCGCCGGGGCGGCCGAGTTGCGCGCCGACCAGGCCGCGGCGCAGGTGGCGACCGAGACCGAGCGATACCAACGCGCCGCCAACCACACCGGGGTCGACGGCATCGCTGTGTTCGCCAGCGTCACCCACCCGGAGCAGCCCCGCCCGGGCTTGATCATCGCCGGCACCATCTATGAGGAGCGCCTCGGCGACCATCGCCGCTTTGGTTTTGCCTCCACCCAGGAGCTAACCGCGTTCGCCACCCGCCTGCGTATCGAGGCCCCCCGCGGCCAGCCATTCATCGCCGCCTCGTACCTGCGCATCGTCGAGTACCGCAGCCTGACCGGCACCATGGAGGAGGTCTCCGGCTTCTGGCGCTACGTCGGCTGGGAGTTCTTCCTCGACTTCTATACCAACGACCGCCGGCACCTCGACGCTGGCCTAGACGGCGGCGCCGGGTTGGTGCTCCCGTTTTGGCAGCGCCGCGGTTACGCCGACCACGTGATCCTGACCGTGGGCGCCGCCTACCGCGGCCTCTATCCAAACGCTACCGGCCAGCGAACCTCGAGCGCTCAGCTCGCGGTGTTGCCGGTGGGCCTCGAAGTTCGCCAGAGCCTAGCGCCCTCCGACGGGGAGCAGCACTTCCTGCGGGCCCGTGTTTTCGCTGAGCCCGCGGTCGACTTCGTGCTCATGGAGCCGGAGGTGGAGCTCGGCGGCGAGGTCGAGCTCTCCCTGGCCATCACCGACGAGCTCGAGATGCCGTGGCGCAGTAGTCTGCGGTCGCTGCGCTTGCAAATTGAGATCTCCTACCTGCGCTCCTCCTCGACCTTTGGCCGGGGGGAGTGGTTCGACGAGGCGGAGCTCAGCTTTGGCTTGGTGTTTCAATAGAGCGGTAGACAGCCAAAGGCGAAAAACCTATCCTGCGGGTAGGCCGGGTGGACCAATACCGCGGCTCGGTAGGGGGTAGTGGGTGGTGGCTGTCAACTCCAGAATCCTTTGCGCCGCAACGGCCCTGCTTCTGGGCGGCTGCTCCCTGACCACCTTTGAGAACGCGAGCTGCGCGCAGGACATCGACTGTTGGGTCGCCTTTGGGCTCGAGACGGCCTGCGGTAGCCGGGGCTTCTGCCGGGAGGCGGCGCAGGATCCGCGCTGCACCGACACCTGGCCCGAGGATCTGTTCACCAACCCGGACCGCTTTGACGATCAGATTATCATCGGCACCCTCTTCGATCGCAGCTCCGATACCACCGAGATCAAGTCGGCGACCCTGGCGGTCAAACAGGCGAACATCGAGGGCGGGCTCGACGGCCGTGACTTCGCCATGGTTCATTGCACGTACGAGGAAGACGTCACCATCGACGACCTCGATTCGTCGGCGGCCACCACGCGGGTTTCCACTTACCTGACCGAGACCCTCGGTGTGTCGACCATCATCGGCCCGGCCACCTCGAGCCAGACCGTGGTGGCCTACAACGCGGTGGGGGCGCTCGGCACGCTGATCATCTCCCCGTCGGCGACCGGCACGGCCCTGACCACCATTGACGGTGAGATCAAGACCGACGAGGAGCCCGGCTTGTTCTGGCGCACGGCGCCACCGGACTCCTTGCAGGGGTTCGGGATCGCCCAGGACATGCTCGCACGCGGCCGCGGGCACGTCGCGGTGATCTATGAGCTCGGACCCTACGGCGAGGGCCTCGCAGAGGTCTTCCAGGAACATTTCGAGGCCGGTGGCGGCACCACGCAGATGCTGTCCTTCTCGAACGCCGTCGAACGCGACGAGGCGGTGGCGATCACGGCCTCCGACGACCCACTCCCGTCCGAGGAGGTGCTGTTCATCTCCGGCGAGCCCGACGACATCACCGCCTTCTTGATCGCGGCGGCGCTGTTGGATGCCTTTGCGACCAAGGGGCTGTTCCTCCCCGACGCCGGCGCCGACACCGACATCCTCGACGACACCGACGAGGCCGGCGCCTCGAGCGTCTGGGGCCAGATCCGCGGTACGCGCCCGGCGGTGCCCTCCGGCATCGTCTACGACACCTTTCGTATCTCCTACGCCGCGGAGTATGACGGCGAGGACGCTACCTCCTCGGTCTACAACGCCCACACCTTTGACGCGGCCTGGCTGGCGATCTACGGCAACGCCTGGTCCGTCAATCGCGAGGCAGACCTGTCTGGCAAGAGCGTGGCCCGCGGGCTGCGGCGGATCAGCGACGGCACGACGGTCGAGATCAAGCCCTCCGGGTGGACGGAGGTGAAGGATTTCTTCGCAAACGGGACCTCCATCGACGTGGCCGGCGCCTCCGGCGCTTTGGATTTCGATCCGATCACCGAGGAGACCACCGCGGCGATCGAGGTCTGGGTCATCAATGCTGCCGGGGATGGTTTCGAGGTGGTCGAGACCTACGAGCCCTGAGCGGGCTGCGGATCCCCGTTCGATAGACAGGCCCTGACTGCCCACCGGCGGGCTAGCCCCACCGGCCGAGCAGCTTCAGTGCTTCAGCGCCGCCGGCGCCGGAACAGCAGCAACCCCAACAACCCGAACAACCCCGCGTGCGGGCCCTGCCCAGCCGATGAGGCGGCGTTGCAACCGCTCTCTGGATCGCCGAGGCACTCGATGTCGCAGGCGCAGTTGTCGTCGCAGCCAAAGGTTTTGTCGCAGGTACAGGGGCAGTCTACATCACAGGCGCAGGCTACCCAGGAGTCGCCGTCGTTGGTACCGTCGCAGTAGCCGGCGTTGTCGTCACAGTCACAGTCGGTGGTCGTGCCGCCGCCCGTGCCCGTGCCACCCGTACCGCCCGTGGCTGTTCCACCCGTGCCGCCAGTGGCCGTTCCACCCGTGCCGCCAGTGGCCGTGCCGCCCGTGCCGCCAGTGCCGCCAGTGCCGCCAGTTCCACCCGTGCCGCCAGTTCCACCCGTGCCGCCGGTACCACCAGTGCCGCCGGTACCACCCGTGCCGCCCGTGCCACCCGTACCGCCACATTCCGGATCACAGTCACAGAACGCCTCGCACGCGGTCGAGGTGTCGCAGGCACAGCCCAAAACACACTCCGTGTCACAACCGCAGCCGGGGGTGCACTTATCGGTGCTGTCGCAGGCGCACGGACAATCGGGGTCGCAGTAGCACAGGGTGCAGGCCGCATTCAGGTTGCAGGAGCAGTAGTCGGGGCACTCCTCGTCGCAGGCGCAGCCATCGTCGCAACCGAGGTTGAGGTCGCAGGCACAATCCGGGTTGCAGATCGGATCGCAGGTGCAGCCGCTGTCACAGGTGTTGGTGGTCACGTCGCAGGCGCAACCGGTGCCGCCGATGGGAAGGCACAGACCGGTGCCGTCCGGCTGCTGCTCACATAGCTGCCCCCCCTCGGGGCAGTCAGGGCTCGCGAGGTTGCAGGTGTAGGTGCAGGCGCCCGTGGCGGGGCACTCCATATTGGGCGCGCACTCGAAGACGATCTCGCAGACCGCACCCTCGGCGTTGTTCCCCAAAAAGCATGCCTGGGTGACGGCGCCGCAGTTGGTCTCGATGCAGTTGATGTAGCCGTCGTAGGTGATCTGATCGAAGCAGTTGCTGGTGTCCCAACAATCGTACATGGCGAAGAAATCATTGTAAGCGTCGCTCGAGGCGTTGGTGAAGCACAGCTCCTGGCAGGCGGCGTCGCAGCCGGTGGTGAACAGGCAGCTGTAAGTCTCGGCGCAGGTCGCGCTGCCCTGGCCGGCGCCGTAGCAGGCGTTGATCTCGTCGCTGCAATAATTGTTGACGCACACGTTGATGTCCGGAGCCTCGGCGCAGTGCGTGTTCAGGCAGATCATCAGCCCGTCGTAGAACAACTTGCCCTCGACGGTGCCCTGCAGGTAGCAGTCGTTGGTGCAGGCCTGGGTACCGCAGCCGTTGGTGCAGTCCAGGATCTCGTCGCAGGCCAGGGTTTGGCACAGGGTGTTGTTGCAACTGCCGTCGGCCAGTCAGCGGGCGGCGCAGTAGCTGAGGTTCGAGTCGACGTTGCAATTGGGCGCCGCGCCGGTGAGCTT
>JAUUZB010000158.1 GCA_030590185.1 Deltaproteobacteria bacterium | reverse complement strand
TTGGCGGTCTCCTTTTCGAGCCGCGTGATGCGATCACGCGCGCGACGTCGGTTGATCTCGAGCTTGGTCTCGCCCGGGCCCTGGCCGCCGATGCCGCCGGTGAGCCGGGAGAGGCCGGCGTCCAGGTCGGTGAGGCGCGGCAGGTTGTATTTGAGCTGGGCCAACTCAACCTGCAGCTTGCCGTCGCGACTCTGGGCGTGGCGGGCGAAAATATCGAGGATGAGCTGCGTGCGGTCGATGACCTTGAGGTCCGAGAAGGCGGCGATGGCGCGGGCTTGGGTCGGATTGAGATCGTGGTCGAAGATCATCAGCTCCGCCCCGAGGTCGAGGCAGCGCAGCACCGCCTCCTCGAGCTTGCCCTTGCCGCAGACGTATTTCGAGTCGAGGCGGCGACGCAGCTGCACCATGGTGTCGGCGATGTGCACCTCGGCGGTCTCGGCGAGCTCGGCGAGCTCGGCCAACCGCCACTCTGAGGTGGCGCGATCCGGAAAGACGCCGACGATCACCGCGGTCTCCCGGTACTCGGCCCGGCGTAGCGGCCGGTGGCGCGCCAGCTCCTTTTCCAGCGCCGCGATCAGCTCAGGGAAGTCGGCCGCGAGCTCGTGGACCGACGCTGCCTGCTCGCGCCGGTAGCGCTCCTCCATAGGCGTGCCCGGCAAGACGTGCGCCCATTCGATACGGCCGGGCTCCCCGGCCTCGGAAACCGCGAGGGCGCAGACCAGGTCGAGCCGTAGCTTGGTCAGGTCGACCAGGTCCTCCGGCGCCAGCCCGCTGCCGTCGAGCACGGTGTGGATGTGGCGCAAGCCGCGCAGCTGACCGCCGCCGCCGCGCTGGCGGCCGATCTCCGGCAGATAGATCCGTTTGGGCTCACCCACGAAGGTGTGGGTGATCTGCCCGCGTCGGTTGACCAGGATGCCGACCTGCCGACCAATATCCCGGGAGAGCCCGGCCAGATGACGGGCCAGCTCCGGATTCAGGATCTGTGGCTTGGAAACCCGGCGGTGGAAGGTGCGCTCGAGGGCTTTTTTGTGGCTCGGCTTGAGGCCGGTCACATTTCCGTTGACCTTGGGCAGTCCAATTCCTCCGTGCCGCCCCAACGGGCGGTGACGCTCTATCCGTAGAATAACCCAGGCCGTGAAGGTCGGCAACGCAACCCCGGCCTTGAATCCCACCGGCGCATGCGGCATCCAGAGCGCGCCATCTCGGATGGCCCTGCACCGCCTCGAGGAGAACCCGTGCCCCGTACCCTTGCCTTTGTGATGGACCCGATGGAACGGGTCAACCCGGCCACCGACACCTCCTTCGCCTTGATGCTCGCCGGCCAGGCGCGAGGCTTTCGCATCTTCCACGTCGAGCCCCGCGGCGTGGGCCTCGAGGAGGGACGGACTCGCCTGGAGGGCCGGTTCGTGAGCGTGCGCGACCAGGCGGCTGCCTTCTACGACGCAATCTCCGACGACCGGATCGAAGCGAATAGCTGCGCCGCGATCTTCATCCGCACCGATCCGCCGTTTGACGAAGACTATCTGACCGTCACCCTGCTCCTCTCGGTCGCCGAGGCGCAGGGCGTACGGGTGATCAACAGCCCGCGGGGACTGCGCGAGGCCAACGAGCACCTCTACAGCCTCAACTTCCCCGAGCTCTGTCCGGCCACCACGGTCAGCAGCTCGCCCCGGGTGCTGCGCGCGTTCGTGGAGCAGGTCGGGGGCGAAGCGATCGGCAAGCCGATCAACGGCCACGCCGGGCAGGGCGTCGTTCGCCTCACGGTCGGCGACTCCAACCTACCCGCCCTGCTCGACATGCTTACCCTCGAGGGCAAGGCGCCGACCATGGTCCAGGCCTTTGTCCCAGAGGGCGCCGAATGCGACCGGCGGTTGTTCATCATCGACGGCGAGCTGCGCGCCGTGTTGCGCCGGGAGGTGCCGAGCGGTGACCACCGGGCCAACATTCACGTCGGTGCCCGGCCGCAGCTCGTCGATCCAAACGACACCGACCGGGCCCTCACCGCCGCCCTACGCGATCGCCTGCTCGCCGACGGCCTCACCTTCGTGGGCGCCGACGTGGTCGGGGATCGGCTGATCGAAGTCAACGTCACCAGCCCGACCTTGGTGCGCGAGCTGACCGCGCTCGGCGGGCCGGACCTGGCGGCGGAGATGGTCGCCGGTATCGAGGGGACAGCCGAGCGGCAGTAACGCGGAGCTCGTTGATCCCTACCCGGCGATGACCGGCGTGGCGGATTCCGAACCACGCACTCTGGCTGGGGCAGGTCCGTGTGTCGTCTTTGTCACTCCGTCAAGGCGGCGATGCGCGCCACCATCTCCTCGAGGGCCAAATCCTTCGGGATCACATCCCCCACCCGCAGCGGCTCGAGGGCGCCTAGGGCATTGTCGTCGAGATCGGCCGCCGTGATGATGGCGACGGCGATGTCGGAGTAAGCGTCGGCTCGCCGGATCCAATCGATCAACGCCTGGGCGCTCATGCCGGGCAGGTAGTAGTCAACCAGGATGGCGTCGACGCGCAACAGCTCGCCCACCAGGAGCTTGTAGGCCTGTTCACCGCTGGCGGCCTCCAACACCTCGAAGCCGGCGTGGCGAAACCCACCCCCAACGACGCGCCGGAAAAAGCTGTCATCATCGACCAACAGGACACGACGCTCGGGCGCCACGGCGCCCTTGCTGAGCAGGCGCTCCATCTTGGCCTCGACATCCGCCGGGCTGTCCAAAAAGCGTAGACCCAACCCCGGGATCACCGCGGCGTGCGCCACCTCCTCCGGCAGGACCTGGTGGGTGACCACGACCTCAAAGGTCACGCCGGTCTCTGCGGCGTCGTCGGAGTGTAGATCGATGGCGAGCTGCACCCCTTCGGGTGGAGGCCGTTGCGACGCCACATACAAACCGCCACGGCTGACGTTGGTCGTCGACTCCCGGTGCTCCTCGCCGTCGTAGGTGTAGGTCACCGGAAACTCCATGCGAAAACGCTCGTACAAGCGCCCGGAGCGCTCGGGCCACGGCCGGCCGCGCGCGGCGTAGACTAGAAAGCTGGCGAACTGTTGACTGCGCGCGTCCCGCTCGTCGAGCTGCGCGGCAAAACCCGGTACCTTGCCCTGTTCGCGGGCCTCGAGGTGGCTGAGCCGGCGCACGACCCGCCCGCGCACGTGCTCGAGCCGGGTGTCGTGGTAGGCCTGGAAGTAGAAGACCAGCTCAGCGCCCAGATCGGGAATGACGTCGCTCTCGACATACAGACCGTTGGCGCTGACGTTCGTCGCCAACCCCACCGCCGGCTCGGGCCCGCCCACGAATCGCACCGGGATGGTGAAATCGACCCGGTCGAGGCTCCGTCGATCGGAATCATCGTCCCCCTTGGCCTGCTCGCGCAACTCGGCGAGGTCCGCCCGCGGGTCTTGGCTATCGGACTTGGTCCAGACGGCGCCGGCTAGCTGGCGGTCGTAGACGTTCTCACCGTCGGTGCCCGAGATGCTCATCAGATCCAGGACACGGAAGTGACGGGTCTGCGCCACCGAGAGACGATCCGCCAGGCGGGTCGGAGAGACCACGGTGGAGTGAAAACACAAGCGACACACGAGGGTGCTCGGCTCGAGGTAGGCGATGTCGAGATGCTGCAGGAAGGTGGGCGTCAGGTTCTCGAAGAGGTCGCCCAGCTCCCGGGAGACTTCATCGAAATGGACCCAGAGGCTGTCGAAGACGACGGCCAGATCGTATGTGTCCTGCTCGCTCATCCCCAGCGCTGCTGCCCGGTCTCCTCACCGAGATCATAGTACGTGGGGCTCGGAATGTGGAGTTCGCTCCGCTCGACGCGGGAGCCGCAGGGCGGGGGCTCGGGCTCGCGGTGAGCCACCGCTGAGCTTAGCTGGCCGGTGGGCCCCGGGACCAAGGATCTGGTCCCGGGGCCCTAGCTCGGGCCTAGGGATACGCACAGGTGGTGCCCGGCGGGCCCACCGCGTCGAGGTCCGCGGTCTGCGGCCCGGGCCACGTGGACACCGGCGTGGCCGCTCCACCCGGGCAATACTGCTCAGCCGGCTCGCCGGCATCGAAGCGGTAGTTGCTGTTGAGGTCGTCGTACATGATCACCGTGAACACGTCGTAGTCGACCTCCAACAGGTAGGTTCCCGCCACCGGGTCGACGACAGGCTGGAGCCATGCCACCGACGGGATCGCACCGGCCCGCGGCGTTGTGTAGCCCGGGTCAATGAACAGGCCACTGATCGTGGCTGGCACGATGTCGATGCCGATTTGGTCACCGAGGGTGGTGTCGACCGGGTTGGCCGGGTAGTGCACCTGGGACTCTCCCCAGGGCCAACCGTCACCGTTGAGATCCTCGAACATGAGGACGTTGTGATCCACGGCCGGCCCCACATAGATGATGTAGTTGCCTCCGGCGTCGGGGATGGCGGTCGGCATCGACGGCCAGCCGATGCTGTCGTCGATCACCTTGACGTTGAGCCAGGCGGCCGGCGCGGTCACGGTGCCGCTGATGGTCGCGTGGATGATGTCGATGCCAGCGACGCTGCCCCCGGAGGTGTCGACCGGGTTGTTGGTGTACTCGATCCAGGGCTCGCCCCAGTCGTAGACGCCGTTGCCATTGACGTCGTCGAACATCCCGAGCTGGTGGTTCGGGTCAAAACCGACGCCGAGCGCGTAGTCGTTGCTGGCATCCAACGGGGCCGCCGCACCGGGGAAGAACCAGAGGTCACCGACCATCGGGTTGGCCCAGGTGGGCGGCGGATCGGCGTGACCGCTGATCATCGCGATGGTGATGTCGATCCCGACCCGACTACCGCCGGTGGTGTCGACCGGGTTGGCCTGGTACTCGATCCAAGGCTCGGCGCCGGCAAAATTACCGTCGAAGTTGAGGTCGTCGAACATCAGGACGGTGAAGACGCCGCGCCCAACGTAGATGACGTAGGCGTTCCCCGCGTCCCGCGCCGTGCCGGTGGCCCAATCGGCCGAGATCATCGGGTTGACCCAGGTCGGCGGCGGGGTGATGTGCCCGGAGATGGTCACGTAGTCGATGTTGATCCCCGTGACGCTGGCCGCGGCGGTGTCGACCGGGTTGAGCTCGTAGTCAATGCGCGGTTCCTGGTCCGGCCACCAATCGAGCTGCCCATTACCGTTGACGTCGTCGAACATGGCCACGTAGTTGTCCGGGGTAGCGCCGACGTACAGGAGATAGAGACCACCCGCATCCGGGACCGCCGTGGAGTAGCTCCAGGTATCGACCACCATCGGCTGGCTCCAGGTGGGTGGCGGCGTGATCCGGCCGCTGATGGTGCGCACCACGATGTCGATGCCGGCCTGATCACCACCGCTGGTGTCGACCGGGTTGGCCTCATAGTAGACCGCGGGCTCGAGCCAGTCGTAGCGTCCGTTACCGTTGAGGTCATCGAAGAGCACCACCGAGTGCTCGCCTTCGGCGACGTACAACACATAGTCGCCCGCCCCATCGGGAGTGACCCCGGTTACGTTTGACGAGGTGGAGCTGACCAGCGGGTTGGCCCAGGTCCCCGGCGGCACCACGTTACCGCTGATCGTCCGGAAGGTGAAGTCAATGTCGTTGCGCCCACACTGGCCACCGTTGGTGCTGCGCGGGTTGTTGGCGTACGCGATCTGCGGCTCCGGGTTGGGCCAGCCATCGTAGACGCCATCACCGTCGAGGTCATCGAACAGATAGAAGTAATTGTCCGCGGTGCGCGAGGTGTAGGTGGTGTGGCTCGCGGCGACGACCGCACCGTTCGAATCAGCGCCCGGAGCGCTCCAGGCGTTTACGCGGGTGGCTGGAGCGGTCCAGGTCGGCGGCGCCGAGACGGTCCCGCTCGGATCGCACACCGCGATATCGACGACGAATGGTCCGACGCCAGTGGTGTCGACCGGGTTCGCCGCCGAGTCGATGCGGGGCTCCGGCCAAGCGTACACTCCGTCGCCGTCGAGGTCGTCAAAGACCCGCACATAGGTGTTGGTGTTGGCACCGACGAAGCCGGAGAAGGTGTTGCCCGTCAGCGGGAGCAGGCTCTGAGCAGCGCCCTGACTCACCGTCACCCAGGGGTTGGTCCAGATCGGCGGCACGCCGGTGACCGTAACCGTACCAGTCATGGTGCGCGCCACGAGATCGATGCCGGTGAGATCCCCGGGTACGGTGTTGAGCGGGTTGCCGAGGTAGTCGACCCGCGGCTCCCGGGTGTCCCAAGACCAAACCTGGTCGCCGTCGAGATCATCGAACATGAAGACGTACACCTGGTTAAAGACACCGGTCGGAATGCTGTACGCCGTGGTCGCCCCCGCCGCGAACGGGCCCACCGTGCCGTCGGAGTAGTTGCCCCAGAGGGTGGAGACCGCCACCAGCGGCTGGGTCCAGGTGTTCGGTGGGGAGACGTCGCCGCTGATCCAACGCGGCACCAGATCCACCCCGTTCACGTCGGAGCTGCTCTCCGGCACCTGGTAGGGGGTGGTCGGGATCATCGGCTCACCCTCATCCCACACGCCGTTGTCGTTGACGTCGTCGAACACCCAGATGCGGTAGGCCTCCCCGGCCACGGTCAAGACATAGTCGCCGCTGCCGTCCGGTGTGGCCACGGCGGAGCCCAGCGGAGGGGTCGCCCATGGAGAGGTGGCCACGACCTTGGCGTTCCAGGCCGCCGGCGCCAGGGCCACGTTACCGGTAATATCGCGCGCCACCAGGCTGTAGGGCGGAGAGGGCCAGCCCCAACACAAATCGATGTCGCCCCCAAAGCCGATGCGCGACTCGCCGGCATCCAGGAGATTGTCGCTGTCCAGGTCGTCAAAGGCAAACAGGGTGCTCTGGTACCAAGCGGGGTTGACCGCCAGGGAGTAGTCCCCGAGGGCGTCCGGCGTCGTCACGTTGCCGGTCTCGGCCTCGTAGACCTTGGTGTTGGTCCAGGTCCCGGGCACCTGCACGTTGCCCCACATGAAATCGTGCTCGAGGTGCATGTCGGTCAAGCTGCCGGCGGTGGTGTCGAGCTCCTCGATCCCCATCATGCAGTCGAAGTAGCGCAGCCGAGCCTCGTCCCCCGGATCGTAGGTACCGTCACCGTCGAGATCGTCCCAGGCAAAGAGCAGGTTGTCGGTGCGCGCATCAACCGGGATGAGATAGTCGGCCGGGTTGGCGTCCACGGTGTGTACGCCGTTGGCTTCGTGCACCCAGGCATCGGTCCAACCCGCCGGAGCGTCGATGTCGCCAGCGATGTAGGTGGCAACCGCCGGCTCGGTGGTGAAGCTCCACACGTAATCCGCCGCTAGCGGGTCGCCGCCCAGATCCTGGATCGCGGTGGTGAGGGTCACGGTGACCAACGTGTCGTTCGCCAGGACCGGCGCTGAGACGAAGCTGGCGGTGCGGGTGCCCGGATCGTAGGAGACCACGCCGGTGGCGCCCGACACCAGGAAGCTGGCGGCGTCGATGGTGGCGGGATTCATGTCCTGGTCGAAGACCGCGCGGATCGGCGTATCGACCGGCCGC
>JAUUZB010000036.1 GCA_030590185.1 Deltaproteobacteria bacterium | reverse complement strand
GTGGTTGTTTCCTCGCGTCCGTTATGACCTCCGGCCTCGAAACCTTCGGCTACAATAGCATCAACTCCAGCAGCCTCACATTTGCCGGCAAAAAAAGAACTACTTACCACATGTACCACCGTAATTCCTTTATTCTTTAACCAACCGGTCCATTTTTTAGGACTTCCCGCCGATGTAAAAACAATGGGTACTTCGTGTTTTGCAATAATATCCATTACGCGTTCAGTTTCGGGGTAAAGCAAAGGTACGTTCACTCCAAAAGGTTTGTCGGTAGCCGCCTTGCACACGCGGCACAACGAAGGCTTCGAGATGCGCCGCTACCTGATCGACGAGCTCGGCGTGCCAGCGGACAAAATCATCGTCGAGCCGCAGGCCGATCACAGCACCACCAACCTGCGCAACGCCGGCCGCTACATGAGTCGTTTCGGTCTCGAGCGGGCGTTAGTCACCAGCTCGCCGCAGCCCTTTGGTCAGAGCTTCTACTTCCAGAGCGCCGACGGTCCGTTCTTCGGTATCCACACCCGGTGCATGAGGAGCCTCGGCACCCGTCTCGGCTCCCTGACCCGGGTGGACAACGCGCACACGGCGTTCACACCGAGCGAAGCCGTCGATCTCGTGTCCCTGGCCGCGGGGGAGATACCGGCGAGCGATCCCTAGGGCGATCACCCCACCCCCCTTTCTGACTCACCAGACCTGAAGCCCCAGCCGGGTCATTGCCGACGAGAAACGCTGGCCGTAGATCCCCCAACCGTCACCGTCCTGTCCTTCGCTCGCCCACACCACGACCAGCTGGTAGCTCAGGGGATGGATGGCGACCGCGGGGGCGGTTTGATCGCCGGTGCTGGTGTCGTTGATCTGCACCTCGTTGGGGCTGAGGCTGCCATCCGCTGCGATGCTGCGCTCAAACACCCCCTCGCCATCACCGTCCTGTGCGTCGCTGGACCAAACCGCCGCGATCACGCCATCGTCGGCGGCGGCGAGACGCACGAGGACCCGTGATGACTCGGTGGAGACCGGCACCAAGAATTGGTCACCCGCCGGGCTGCCATCCGCCGCGAACTGCCTGGCGTTCACCGACCACCACGCACCGTCCACACCTTCCCCGTGGTGACCGACGGTGAAGCCCCCCGATGGCGTGGCCGCGACCGACGGGTTCCACTGGTGGCCGCTGGTTACCTGGGAGACCAGAATCTCGTCGGAGAGGATGGTGCCGTCGGTGGCGAGCTGACGGAAATAGACATCGTCGTGGATGGAACCGGCGACGGCGGTCTGCCAGACCACGACGAAGCCCCTGTCGTGGGCCGCCACGTCCGGTTGCTGTTGGTAGTCTTCGGTCACCTGCGGGATCATGATCTCCGGACCCACGAGCTCCCCGGTGATCGACAGGCGCTGGGCATAGACGCCGAAGCCGCTGCCGTCCTGGGCCCAGCTGTGCCAGACCATGAGCACGTTGTCGTCGCGATCGATGGCGATCCGCGGGTGACCCTGACCGGCGCCCGATACGTGGGTGGTATTGACCTTGAGCTCATCGCCGATGGGGATGGCGTCGGCGTCGAAGAAGCGCGCATAGACCTCGTCATTGTACGGGTGGGGGTCATCACTGACCCAGGCGACCACAAAGGCGCCACCGCGGGCCGCGGCCACCGCGGCGTGGCTCTTGGCGTTCTCCGGAGCCTGACTGACGATCTGGTTGGTTCCGACAAAGGCCCCGTCCGCTCCGATCCGCTGGATGAATGCCGCATCGGTCACACCATCGGGGCCGGGGCCGGTCCAGGCGATGAGGACGGTGCCGGCGAGATCGATCGCCACCGACGGGTCCTGTTGGTCGCCAAAGGGCTTCTCGTTCACCCAGAATTCGCTCACCCGACACGCCGATGGCTCACCCTCACAGGCCCAGCCGTTCTCCAGCTGGCAAGCGCCGTCGCAGCCATCACCGGGCGCTGCGCCCGCGTCATCACACGCTTCGCCCGGTTCGACGAGGCCGTTGCCGCAGTCCTCGATGATGAACGGGGCGCAGACCGTGCGATAACAAGCCTGGCCCGCGATGGAGCAGTCGACCACGTCGATGCAGGTTTGGTAGCAGTAGCCCCGCAAGCACTCGAGACCGTCGGCGCAGTCCGCGTCGCTCTGGCACTCCGAGCCCGCAGACTCAGGCGGCTGGTAGCCGACGCGGACGCAACCTGACGCGCCAAACCCCGAGGCCAGGAACAGGAGAAGGGAAATCGAGCCAACCGCCCGGGCCGAGAGCCAAACCAACAACGTCACGAACATTAGGTTACCACAAAAAAAGTGCGCAACCGATCCGGCGCAACGCCGATAACGAAACTAGAACCCATTGACCGACTTTGGCCGCCCCTCGCCCGGGAGGAGTGGATTAGGAGAAGCGATGTCTTCACTCGTGAATTCTGCGTCCGCCCGCCCGCTCAACCGTCCGAGCCACCCGGTCAGCCCCAGTCGCCCCGTGCCCCGCAACGGCACCCCGGTCTCTGCCCCCCCATCGGGCGGCACCTCGACCCCCGCCGGCGGTCAGTCGGTCACGGTAGTCGTCGGCGGCAACCCGTCCCGCACCCTCGACGGCGTCGCCGTGCGCGACGGCATCATCCACGACAACCCTGGCCCGATCATGGACCAGGACTACTGGCGCGACAGCAGCGGCCGGATCCACGACGCCTGGGACCACACGGCGGGCGACCCGGACATCTCGCGCGCCGGCTGCGGATCGACCACCGCCGCGGTGCTCCTGGCGCGCTACGGCCAATTCTCGAGCGAGGCGGCCATCGACGATCACCTGCGGCTCCCCGGCCAGCTCGGCGGTTCCCTGCACGGCCTCGTTGACTACTACCGAATGCGCGGTCTCGCGGCGCAAATGTACAACGGCGGCAGCTGGGGGGATCTCCAGAACGCCCTGCGCCAGGGTCTCGGGGTTCAGATCACCCTCACCCACAGCGGCGGCCCCCACACCATGAGCGTCAGCGGCATGTTCACCGGCGAGGATGGCAAAGAGTACATCCAACTAATGGACGTCGGTGGTCGCGGCACCCGAGTGATGGCCAAGGAAGAGTTCCTGCGCCAGTGGGGCGAGGTCCAGCTCCTCGGACAGGGCGGCCTGCGCACCGGCATCACCAACACCTACACCCTGGTCGGTCCGCCGGGGAGCGACCTGCCGAGCGGCGGCTCAGCCTGGGGCGACTTGAACGCCGCCTCCTCCCTCGCGGTGCTCGACGGCGCCAACGACGTGGCCAACGCCTTCCGCTATTTTGGCGAAGGCGAGATCGCGGGCGGTTGCGCGCGGCTGGTGGACGGTCTCACCCAGTGCATCATCCAGGCGCCCGCCGCCATCGTGCAGTACGCCGGCGCGGGCATGGAGTGGCTCGGCAACAAAGCCGTCGACTGGGCCATGGCTAAGATCAACGACCCGAACGAGAGCATCTGGACCAAAATCCTCGCTGGCCTCTCGCTGGTCTTCACCTTCCCCTTCAAGATGCTCGGCACCGGACTGCGTCACCTCGGGCAGCTGGTCGGCGGCATCACCGCGCAGCTCGCCCGTCTGGTGAGCTGGCCGTTTAGCAAGCTGGCGGATTGGCTGCACAAAGACAACGACGCCGCCAACTCGGTACGTTACGCCGACCCGAACGGCACCAGCCGCGAGCAGGAGCACTGGCGCCGCCTGCGCGAGACGCCGGTGGAGCCCGGCAAGACCCATCTGATCAACGCCATGCTCTCGGGCAACACCGACGCTGAAGAGCGGCGCATGATCCTGCGGGTGCTCGAGTCCTGCTGCGCACCAGACGGCACCGTCGACGCGGCGCAGCTCCAACAGTTGATCAACGCCATTGGCGCCGAGCGGCTCACCGACCTGCTCAACGGCACGCCCGAGCAGGCGCGTTGGGACGGGCTTCGGGCCCAGGCCACGCCGTCAGTGAGCAACCCGCAGCCGGTGCGTAGCCGCAACCTGCCGCCCCGGCGACGCAGCACCGGCGGCCGTCGCGCTCCAGTGCGGCCGTCGGTTAGCGCCCCCTCTCCCCTCGCCCCGCGCAACAGCGGCGTGAGCCTGCGGCGGTCGCGGGCTTCCTGAGGTTGTTGGAGGGTTGCCAGCCGGGGTTGATCTCCCCCTGCGCTCCTCGCTAAGGGGCCCCATGAACGTCGACAACAATCGAGTCGTGGGCATCGACTACGTCGTCAGCGATGTCGAAGACAACATCATCGACAGCTCCGACGACGACGGGCCCCTCTTCTTTCTCTACGGCCACGGCGAGATCGTCCCTGGTCTCGAGCGAGCCCTGCACGGCAAGGAGATCGGTGACACGGTGCACGTCAAGGTCGGGCCGGACGATGGCTACGGCCAGACCGACCCGACATTGATCCGGACCGTGGCGGCCTCTGAGTTCGAGGAGCTCGGCGAGGATCTCGAGGTCGGCATGCAGTTCGAAGCCGATACCGAGGGCGGGCCGTTGGTCGTCACGGTCACCGACCTCGACGGTGACGAGGTCACGGTCGACGCCAATCACCCGTTGGCCGGCATGACCCTCAATTTCGACGTCACCATCACCTCGCTGCGCGAATCGACCCCCGAGGAACGCGAGCACGGGCACGCCCACGAGGGCGACCACCACCACTGAGCAATCTCCTCGAGGCGCTTCGAGCCCGGGCCCTGGGCGCGGACGCAGATCCCAGGGTACAAGCATGGCCACTGAGTCCCTCTTCGAGCTCGACCTCAACCACAAGCACCTCTACTTCCGCCGCACCAAGATCATCGCCACCATCGGCCCGGCCTCGAGCTCGGCGGAGATGTTGGAGAAGATGATCCTGGCGGGCGCCGACGTCTTCAGGGTCAACTTTTCCCACGGCAGCGGCCCGGAGCACCTGCGCACCATCCGCCTCATTCGGCGGATCTCCAAGAAGCTCGACCGCTCGGTGGCGGTCCTGGCGGACCTGTGCGGCCCGAAGATCCGGGTCGGCTGTTTCAACGGCGGCAGCGCGGAGCTCACCGATGGAGCAAAGGTCTGGATCACCGCCGACGAGGTGCTCGGGAACGCCAACCTGATCCCCACCCAGTACGCACCCATGATCAAGGAGGTACGGCGCGGTGATCCGATCCTGCTCGACGACGGCAACCTCGAGCTCGAGGCCCTCGGCCGCAAGGGCGGCCGACTCGAGGCACGGGTGGTGCGGGGCGGACGGCTCAAGGACAAGAAGGGGATGAACCTGCCGAAGACGCCGCTCAAGACACCGGCGCTCACCCCCAAGGATCGCGCCGACGTCGAGTTCTGCGTACGCGGCGCGGTGGACTATGTGGCGCTCTCCTTCGTGCGCCGGCCGGAGGACGTGGTCGAGCTGCGCGAGCTGCTCGCTGAGCACGGCGCCGACATCCCGATCGTCTCGAAGATCGAGAAGCCAGAGGCGCTCACCAACATCCTCGGTATCATCGAGCAGAGCGATGCCATCATGGTCGCCCGTGGCGACCTCGGGGTGGAGCTGCCGCCGAGCAAGGTGCCGCTCATCCAGAACAAGCTGATCCGAATCGCCAACGAGCTGAACAAGCCGGTGATCGTGGCCACCCAAATGCTCGAGAGCATGATCGAGCACAGCCGGCCGACCCGCGCCGAGGTGGGCGACGTCTCCGGTGCCTGTCAGGCGGGCACCGACGCGGTGATGCTGTCGGCGGAGACCGCCGCCGGTAGGTACCCGCTCGAGGCCCTGCGCTTTATGGACAACGTGCTGCGCGAGACCGAGGCCTTCCAGTTCTTTGCCCACGCCGGCCACTTTACCCGCGCCGGCGTCGACCACGCCGAGGACGTGGAGGACGCGATCGGCACCGCCGCCGCTCAGCTGTCGCGCGATCTAATGGTGCGCGCCATGATCGTCCTGACCCGCTCCGGGTTCACGGCACGCGCCATCTCGGCGGACCGGCCGGCGGCGCCGATCCTCGCCCTAACACCATCGGCGCGTCTCGCCCGAACGCTCCACCTCATGTGGGGCGTGTATCCGTACGTGGTGAAGAAGCGCCTGACCCGGGCCGAATACATCGCCTACGGTGAGAAGCTGCTCAAAAAACACGGGCTCGCGGGCAAGGGCAACCACGTGCTGTTCATCTCCATCGGCTCGGGGAAGATGCACGGCACCGACGAGATCGTCGTGCACGCGGTGCGCTAGGGAGCGTGTCTCCGCGACGGCCCGGCCCACATGGCGCGCGAGTGTCCCGACCGTTTCCCAGGTATACTGGCTCCATGATGATCTGGGCGCGGCTCCTGCCCATCCTGGCCGTCGGCCTCGCCGTGGCGACCTGCTCGGAACCTGCGGATCAGGCGGCGGGCCCGGAGCCCGCCAAGCTCGAGACCCTCACCCTGGGAATCACCCCAGCCCTCGGTCCGGCCGCGTCGCAAAGGCTCTACGAGCCATTGGCCACCTACCTCGCCACCGAGATCGAGGTCGCCGCCGCGGTTCGGGTCAGTGACTCCTACCGAGACCTCACCCGCCTAGTGGCGGCCGGCGAGGTCCAGATCGCGGTGCTGTCGCCCCTGGGCTACGTGTCAGCCAAGCGCAAGATGCCCGGCCTAAAGCTGCTCGCCATCCCGATCGTCGAGGGACAAGCGAGCTACGACGCCTACATCGTCAGCCCGGCCAAGAGCGGTATCAAGACCATCGAAGACCTGCGGGGCAAGACCTTCGGCTTCATCGATAGGGGCTCCACCAGCGGTTACCTCTATCCGTTGGCCTACCTGCGCGGCCTAGGGCACGAGCCTGACGAATTCTTTGGCGCGATTCGCTTCGCCGGGGATCACGCCAAGCTCGTGGAGATGTTGCGCAGCGGCGAGCTGGACGGGGGCGCGACGTTCACCCGGGACCCGTCCCTGCGCATCCTCGCCAAGACCGGGCGCATTCCGGCCGAGGCCTTTTGCGCCAGCCCCTCGCTCGATCCAAAACTGGTGGCGCGCCTGCGCGAGTTGCTGCTCAACTGCGATCGCTCTGGGATCGGCAAGCTGTTCTTAGCCCAGTCCTATATGCAGGCCTTTGCCAGCGCCGAGGACGACTACTACGACGAGGTGCGCCGGGCGTTGCGATTGGTCGAAGCCACGCCGCGCTGAGCGAAGGCTAGTCGCCCTTTTGCTCTGTACCGAACGACCGCTCGAACAACGCCTCGATGGCTTCCTTCCCCGTTGGCGACAGGTGGCGGGTGCCCGTGCCGCAGAAGCGGAGGGTCTCGATGCGCGGCATCTCGACCTCGTGCCAATCCTCGGCGTGCCAGCGCCACCAGCCGCCCCGCTCCTGGTCAAAGACAAACAGATGCTTCTGCAGATGTTTGGCGAGCTCCGCGGCCCAGCCGGTGCCACCGCGGACCGTGTCATCCTCGAGGATGGCGCCGACCACGAAGACCTGGCCGGCGGTCACCACCTGATGCCAGATCGACTGCAGCAGCATCTTGAACTCGGGCGTATCCGGGAAGCTGCGATTTAGATGCGACTCGACGTAGCGGGAGCTGACCCCACCGAGGTTGAGGGCGTCCTCGCCGAGCTCGATGATCGAAACCTGACGCTCCGGCTCACGGCCGGCAAAAGAGAAGTTCTTCTCTTGCACGCCCCATTGTTCCGCGGCGGCACCAAAGGCGGCCTCGGCGCCGGCGGCGCCACCGGAGAGCAAGGTGACCTCCTGGGACCGCAGCGGGCTGGTCTCGCCGTTGGGTCGTACCAACCGCATGGTGTCGGGATCGAAGAGCAGCGGCGTGTCGGTGGGAGTGTCGTTTTCGTGATCCTTGAGCAGCCCGATGCGCACCAGCGTCCCCTGCGGCTCGAGGCAGAGCGCCACATCGATCGACTCCGCGTGCGTCGCGCAGGGGGGCGGGATCTCCTTGGCCTGCGCCTGCGTCCCCTCACGGTGGGTGCGCGCCGTCATCCACAACTCGGCGCCGATCTCGGCGGCGACGGCCTTGATGCCGCGCAGCTCACCCCCATCGTCGCCCCACGGGTAGTCGTCGATCAAAATCGCGGTGGGCTCGAAGGCCACGTGCTCGGCATAGAGTTTTATCACGCCACGCAGGCGCTCGGCGCTCAGCTTGGCGTCCGGAAAAGCCTGGATGGTCCGCCGCCGGCTGACCATCTCACGCACGGCGAGGGGGTTCTCCAGCTGGCTGCGGCGCTCGAGGTCTTCGAACAGGAGATTGTACCAGCCGATGGTCTGCTCGAGGTTCTGACCGAGCGCCACGTGCAGGACCGCGCGGTCACGCAGGGCGTCGTCGAGCCCGATCCGAACCAACAAGGCCGTCTTGCCGACCCCGGCCCGGGCCAGG
Organism: Deltaproteobacteria bacterium; assembly: GCA_030590185.1. Next base: position 3,355 of record JAUUZB010000036.1, on the reverse strand, counting down.
AGCACACCCAGGTTGCCGGCGCCCAGACCGCCGCGGATAGAGGTCTCGAGGATTCTCATGGGACTCGCTGCGGTGACTCGTTCGGGGATCATCCTATGACCTCACTTCTTCAACCTGGCGGCCTGCGCCTTCTTCACCAGCTCATCCTCGATGGCCTGGGGCACCAGGAGATAACGAGAGAACTCCATGGTGAAGTCGGCCTTGCCCTGGGTCGCGGAGCGCAGGGTGGTGGCGTAGCCAAACATCTCCGCTAACGGCACCTCCGCCTCGATGCGGGTCAACCCCGCCTCCTCCTGGGTGCCAGCTACCGTGGCCCGGCGCTGCATCAGGGTTGCCAACACCGGCCCGGCGTAATCTGACGGGCTCTCCGCCACCACGCGCATCACCGGCTCGAGCACCCGTGGCCTGCCCTTGGGGTACAGTTCCCGCCAGGCGCCGCGGGCGGCGGCCTTGAATGCTATATCCGAGGAATCGACGGTGTGGGAGGCGCCGTCGTTGAGCACCACCCGAACCTTGACCACCGGCGCGCCGACCCGCTGGCCCTCTTCGAGCATCGAGCGAAACCCCTTGTCCACCGATAGGATGAACTGCCGGGGAATGGCGCCGCCGACGATCTCGTCGACGAACTCGTAGGTGTCCTCGGCCACGGGCTCGACGTAGCCGCAGACCCGACCATACTGGCCTGAGCCGCCGGTCTGTTTCCTGTGGGTATAGTCGAACTCGACACGCTTGGTGATGGTCTCGCGGTAGGCCACCTGCGGCGGCGAGGTCTCGACCTTGACGTTATACTCGCGCCGCATGCGCTCGACATAGACGGCGAGCTGCAGCTCACCCATGCCGTGGATAACCGTCTCCTTCGAATCCGGATCAACGCCGGCCCGGAAGGTGGGGTCTTCCTTGGTGAAGCGTCGCAACGCCTTGGTGAGATTGGTCTCCGACTTGGTGTCCGCCGGCTTGATCGACAGGGAGATCACCGGCTCCGGCACGTACATTGAGGTCATGCTGTAGCGCAGCTTGCCGTCGGTGAAGGTGTCGCCGGAGTTGCAATCGATACCGAAGATGGCGACGATGTCGCCAGCGCCCGCCTCCTGGATGTCCTCCATCTCATCGGCGTGCATGCGGACCAACCGCGCGACGCGTGCCTTCTGGCCGGTGCGCACGTTGAAGATCGTGTCCTCGCGACGCAGGCTCCCTTGATAGACCCGGAAGTAGGTGAGCTGTCCGTAGCGGCCATCCTCGAGCTTGAAGGCCAAGGCCACGGTGGGGTCGTCGGAGTTGCAGGAGAGGATCACCGGCTCCTCATCGTCGCCGGCGACGTCGATCGCCTCGTTGTTGACCTCCGGGGGTGAGGGCAGGTAGCGCAGCACCGCGTCGAGGAGCAGCTGGACCCCCTTGTTCTTGTAAGCGGATCCGCACAACACCGGGGTGAGTTGTTGGGCGATGGTGCCCGACCGGATCGCCTCGTGGATCAGATCGGTGGTGACCTTCTCATCGAGGATGGCCTCGGTGAGGGAGTCGGAGAACATCGACACCACGTCGAGCATCTCCTCGCGCAGGGCCTCGGCCTCCTCGACCAGCTCCGCCGGGATCGCCTCGCGGATCACCTCCTCGCCGTTATCGCCGTCGAAGCGTACCGCCTCCATCTCGATTAGATCGACGACGCCCTGGTGATCGCCCTCGAGGCCCCAGGGGAGCTGCAACAGCACCGGGTTGTGCCCGAGCTTCTCGCGCAGTTGATCGCGCACCCGTTTCGGATCGGCGCCGTTGCGGTCGCACTTGTTGACGAAGGCGAGCCGCGGCACGCGGTAGCGCTTCATCTGCCGATCGACGGTATAGGATTGACTCTGGACGCCGGCCACGGCGCAGAGCACCAGCACCGCGCCATCGAGGACCCGCAGGGAGCGCTCGACCTCGATGGTGAAGTCGACGTGACCCGGGGTGTCGATGATGTTGACGTGATGGCCTTCCCAGGAACAATAGGTCGCGGCGCTGGCAATGGTGATGCCGCGCTCGCGCTCCAATTCCATGGAGTCCATCTTGGCACCAACGCCGTCCTTACCCTTCACGTCGTGAATGGCGTGGAGTCGCTTGGTGTAAAACAGGATCCGCTCGGTGAGCGTGGTTTTGCCGCTATCGATGTGCGCGGAGATCCCGATATTTCTCAGTTTGGCGAGGTCGTTCACTACATCTCGTCCTTCGCGAAGGAGCGGGCGTCAGAATAGGATTTTGGGGTGTTTGTAAAGGGCTTTTTTACACTATTTTTCAGGGATCTCGGGCGGGAGCTCAGAGGACCGTGGCGAGCGTGCCGACCACGACCTGGGCCGGTCGCAGGACCGTCTCCCCGACGCGGTAGCCGGGCTTCCACTCCTGGATGACGGTGCCGTCTTGGATCGGGTCCTCCACCGGACCCACCGCGACCGCCTCGTGGCGTTCCGGGTCAAACGCCTCACCGGTGCTCGCGAAGCGCTCGGCCCCGTAGCCGGCCAGGACCTTCTCGAGCTGGGCGCGCACCAACTCGACACCCTCGATCAATGGGTCGGAGGTGGCGGCGGCGGCAACGGACTTGTCGAGGTTGTCGAGCACCGGCAACAGCTCGGTGATCAGGTTGCGACGCAAGGTCTGGGCCTCCCGGGCCTGCTCCTCGGCGAGACGACGTTTGCTGGCTTCGAGATCGACGAGGGCCTCCCGCAGGCGCACGGCGTCGGAACGTGGTGTGGGCGCGAGGTAGGGCTCGGGTGCGAGCTCGGGTGCAGCCTCGGGTGCGAGCTCGGGTGCGAGCTCGGGCTCAGGTACGCGCTCGGGGTCAGCGGCGACCTCGTACCTCGGCTCCAGGGGAGGATAGGTCAATCGCGCCGGGGTCGCGCGTGCCGGGGAGGTCACCGAGCTCACCGGAATCCGACGGCCGGGCCGCACCTGGGATCGAGAGAAGCCGAGCGGCGTGAGCCGGGGCTGATTCCAATCGTCGTACCACATCGCCCTATAAAGGTAGGGACCGGCGCTCGGAAGGCAAGGCCCCGGGTGGCCGGGCCTTGCGCTCCGTCACGGGGAGCCCATTCTAGGGCCGAAGGCGAGTTGAGCCGATGAGGAGCACCGATCTCTATGCCACCCTCGGGGTGGCCCCGTCCGCGAGTCAGGACGAGATCCGCAAGACCTACAAGCGGTTGGCCCGCCAGTATCACCCGGACCTGAACCCCGCCGACGCGGAATCCGAGGAGCGCTTCAAGGAAATCAGCGTTGCCTTTGACGTCCTGTCGGACCCGGACAAACGCAAGCTGTACGACGAGTTCGGTGAGGAGGCGATCCGCATCGGCTTCGACGCGAAGCGAGCCCGGGCCCACCGCGATTGGCAGACGTG
>JAUUZB010000891.1 GCA_030590185.1 Deltaproteobacteria bacterium | reverse complement strand
GGGGGTGGCAGCTGGCCCTCGATCTCTGGCTCGGGCAGGCCGGCGGACATGGGCGAGGCGTCGTGGTGGGCATTGACGAGGCCGACGAGCTTGCGCACCAGATCATCGGCGAGCCCGGCGTCGATGAAGCGTTCGGGGCGGCCGGGCACCGCCATCAGCTTGCCCTTCTTGGCCAGGTGGCGGGCGGTTTGCTCCCCTTCCCCGGGCGGCATTCGCCGGGAGATGGCGGTGAGCGTAACGCCGGCGGAGCGCGACTCGCGGGCCACGGCGAGCAGGCGGTCCTTGACCGTGCCGCGCAGGCGCTCGAGTTGTGAGGCGGCCAAGCCGACTGAGCCCTTGCCGCGGGGCGGTTCTGGATCGAGGATCTCGCCGCCGGCCATGGTGGCCTGGCCGTGGATCCCGGGGCGGCGCAGGACCAGGCGTTGGCCCGCGTAGATCGGGATCCGCCGGTCGAAGCGCAGCAGCACACCGCCGGCCTCGCCCGGCTCGATGGAGTCACGGCCGAGGGGCAGGACCCTGGCCTCGCGCTCCGTCGTCCCGGCGTGGACGATCAGGGTCTCCTCCTCCAGGCGGTTGGCCCCGGCGAGAACCCGCAGCCAGGCCACGCAGCTATTCACCGCTATAAAGGTACCGGAGGTGGCCACCACCATCCCCTTCTTGACGCCCTCGGCCTTGCCGGCGAGGTTGACCGCGGTGCGCATGCCGGCGCTGACCCGCTCGCGGCTCGCGCCGAGGGCTTGCAACCCGCGGATCTTGAGCTCGGCTATCGGCTCGAGGTTCTCGCCCAACACCTCGACCGCGTCCCCCGTGCTCAGGGAGCCGCGCAGGGTGGTGCCGGTGCCGACCGTGCCGTAGCCTGCCTTGGTGAACACCCGGTCCAGGGGCAAAAAGGCCGGGCCGATGTCGGTGCGTCGGGTGACCGACGCGGCGAGCTCAGCCACCGCCGCGGTGAGCGCTTCGATGCCCTCGCCGGTCTTGCTCGACGTGCGGATCATGGGTGCCGACTCGAAGATGGTACCAGCGATCGCCTCGCGCACGTCCTCCTCCACCAGCTCGAGCAGCTCCGGGTCGTCGATCAGATCGGACTTGGTCAGCGCCACCACCCCGGCCGGCACCCCGAGCAGCTCCAGCACGTCGAGGTGCTCGCGGGTCTGGGGCATCACCCCGTCGTCAACAGCCACCACCAGCATCGCCAGATCCATGCCGCCGGCCCCCGCCACCATGGTACGCACCAGGCGCTCGTGGCCGGGCACGTCGATGATGCTCGCCTCGAGCTCCTCGCCGCCCGGGGTCGTGAACCGCCAGGGCGCGAAGCCGAGCTCGATGGTGATGCCGCGCCGCTTTTCCTCCTCGAGTCGGTCGGTGTCTACCCCGGTCAGGCGTTTGACCAGCGCGGTCTTGCCATGGTCGATGTGGCCGGCGGTGCCGAGCACGAGGTGGGTGGAGATCTGTTCGTTGGTGTCGGACATCTGAGCTCGCGGGTTGGGGCGAGCCTTTGATCTAAAGGATCGCGGGCTCGGGATCGAGGTGTGCGGGCGCTATTTGGGGTCCGTCGGGCGGGCTCGTGGGTGGTTCTTCATTTGTGGTTTGTCCTTCATTCTTGGATAGTAGCATATAGTAGTGTCAGGCACTACTATATGTCATTCCCGACGGCCAGCGGGGCCGTGGCTGGCGGTGGAGCGTGTCAGCGCGACAGGGCGCCGGTTACGCTCGCTAGGAGTTGTTCGTCCGCGTCGGGCTCTACGGTGCGTGGGTGCAGCAGGACCCGGTCCCGGTCGATGTGACCGATCACCGGCGGGTTTTGTTCGCGCAGGGCACGCAGGAGGGCGTCTGGATCGGCGGGGGTGAGCGCTAGGGCGAAGCCGGGCACCGTGCCGTCCGGTAGGGAGCCGCCGCCGACTGCGCCGCTGGCTTTGATCACCTCGGCGGTGACCCCGGCCGCCGCCGCCGCTTCGGTTACGGCGTCGCGCCACGCGCCGGCGCGGGCTTGTGTTTCGTTTTGCAACAGGCGCCAGATCGGCACCTGACGTTTCGCCTCTCCCCGGCGGTAGAGCTCGAGGGTAGCCACGCAGCCGGCGAGTTGGGTTTTGTCGCAGCGTAGGGCGCGGGCCAAGGGGTGTGAGCGGAGGCGATCGATCGTGGCGGTGTCGCCGACCAGGTAGCCGGCTTGGGGGCCGCCGAGTAGTTTGTCACCGGAGAAGCAGATTACGTCGAAGCCCTGGCGGACTGCGCGGGTCACGGTGAGCTCGTCGGGCAGGCCGTACTCCTTGGCCTCGAAGAGGGCGCCGCTGCCGAGGTCTAGGGCTACCGGGACGTTTCGTTCGTGGGCCAGGGTTACGATTTCCTCGGGGGTGGGCTCGCTCACGTAGCCGCTCATCACGAAGTTGGAGCGGTGGACGATGAGCACCAGACCCGCGCCGGCGTCTAGGGCTTGGCGGTAGTCTTCCAGGTGCGTGCGGTTGGTGCTGCCGACTTCCATCAGGGGGGAGCCGCTGGCTTCCATGATGGTTTGCAGGCGGAAGCCTCCGCCGATCTCCACCAGGTGGCCGCGGGAGATGGCGGTGGGGCGGGTGCTGGCTAGGCCGGAGAGGGTGAGGAGGACGGCGGCGGCGTTGTTGTTGACGATCATGCCGGCTTGGGCGCCGGTGACCGCGGTTAGCGGCTCTTCGACTCCGCGCAGGCGGGAGGCGCGCTTGCCGGTGGCTAGGTCTAGCTCGAGGTCGCAGTAGTCGAGGGCGCGGGCCATGGCTTGGCGGGCGGCTTCGGGGATTGGGGAGCGGCCTAGGTTGGTGTGGAGGATTACGCCGGTGGCGTTGAGGACTGGGGAGTAGAGGGTGGGGCGGGAGCGGAGGGTTGCAGCGGTGCGGCTCACCAGCTGGTCGAGGTCGGGGGCGGGGGTGCCGGCTCGGATGGCGTCGCGGGCTTCGTCTAATGCGCGGCGGGCCGCGAACACGACGGCTTCGTGGCCGTGGGAGATGATGGCCGGCGCGAGGTTTTTTGCCTCGACGATTTTTGTGACCGCGGGGAGGCGGCGCATGGCGTCCTGGAGCACGGGGGGGGTATGGCAGAAAAGGGGAGGTTGGGAAACTCGTTCCCCGTCACCGACCGAAGCAGCGAAGCGAGACCCGCAGGGGCTCGCGGAGTAGCGGAGCGAGACCGCAGGGCTCGCGGAGCCGGAGCGAGACCGCAGGGCTCGCGGAGCCCGGAGCGAGACCGCAGGGCTCGCGGAGCCCGGAGCGAGACCGCAGGGCTCGCGGAG
>JAUUZB010000604.1 GCA_030590185.1 Deltaproteobacteria bacterium | reverse complement strand
GTCGACGTAGCCGCCGGACAGCTCGTCGCGCTATTCGGACCGCCGGGGGCGGGCAAGGCGGTGCTGATCGATTGGCTCGCGGGGCTGATCCGCGCCGACCGCGGCTCCGCTTCCCTGGACGGCGTGCCCCTCGGCCCCGGCCACCGCCTCGCCCGCGGCGGGATCGGGCTCGTCCTGGCCGCCTCTACCCTGGACCCAGAGCTCACCTGCGCCCAAAACCTACGCCTCGCCGGACGACTCTACGGCGTCCCCAAGGCTGAGCTCACCGAGCGCTGCCGCGGCCTGCTCGCCTTTATGGAGCTCGAACAAAGCGCCGAGGACGCCGCCGGAGAGCTGGTCCCAGGGCACGGCCGGCGGCTCGAGCTCGCCCGCGCCTTGATCCACGACCCCAGCCTGCTGCTCCTCTGCGAGCCGTTCCGGGGGCAAGAACCACGCGCCACGGCGCGAACCTGGCAACGCTTCACGGCCCTGCGCGAACAACGGGAGCTGAGCATCCTGCTCGCCACGAGCGATCCGAGCGACGCCGAGCGCGGTGATCGCGTCGTCATGATCGACCGCGGGCGGGTGATCGCGACTGACACCCCCGCCCACCTCCTAACCCGAGTTCCCGGAGACGTGATCGAGCTCGAAGCGAGCGAGCCGGAGCAGCTGGCCCGAGAGATCGCCGAAAGCCTCGACCTCACGCCCCGGCTCGAGGCAGGCGCCAACCGAGTCCTGCTCGAGGTCGACCGGGGACACGAGCTCATCCCCAGGTTGGTGGAGGCCTTTCCAACGCGGCGCTTCGACGCCGTGCGGCTGCGCTCCCCCAACCTCACCGACGTCTTCGCCCACCTCACCGGCCGCGCCTTCACGGAGAGCCGATGAAGCCCTGGCAGCACGACTGGACGGCGGTGCACGTACTCTGGCGACACGACCTCGCCCAGCTCCTGCGCCGACCGGCCTGGATCCTGTCGGCCCTGATTCCAGCGGTGGCGGTCTGGCTCTTGCTGGGCCTGGTCGCCGGACCGGAACCATCCATGGCGAACAACGGCCTCGGCCAAGCGGAGCTCCTGTTCCCTGGCGCCTTGATCCTGGTCCTCCTGCAGGCATCACTGATCGCCGGCGGCGGCACGGTGCGCCCCGATCGCCCAGGCCTGACCCGTTTTCTGCTCGCCGGCCCCGCCTCGACCGGCGCGGTGGTGCTCGGCAAGTGCCTGGCCGCGGCCAGCGCCGCGCTCGCCCCGAGCTTGGCGTTTGTGTTGCTCGCGCCCCTGGCCGGCTTCGACCTCTCCGCGGCCCAGTGGCCTCTATTATTAACGGTCCTGGCGCTGAGCGCCCTCGGCCTGAGCGCCGCGAGCCTGGCCCTGCGCTGGCTCACCGCGAGCCGGGTGCGCCACCTGGCGATCACCTTCCTCGTGCTCCTGCCGCTCTGGCTGCTGTCCGGTGCGGCCCAGCCACCGGGCCACGCGCATCCGCTGCTCGGCCCAGTCCTGAGCCTCAACCCGATCGCCTATGGCGTGTCCGCCACCCGCCACGCGCTCTACGGCGCCGCCGCGCCCAGCGTTACCGTGGTGAGCGGATCGCCCGGACTCGAGCTGGGGATCCTGGCGGGCTTTTGCGTCGCAGCCTTGGCCGGCGCCATCATGGTGTTTCGGCGACGGGACGGCTGAGCATCGGCGACCCTCGGGGATCGGAGGATGGCGGTTTGATCGGTTCGGCGGTATCCTGACGGCGAGGTGATGGACAACGCTGAAGCAAAGAGACTCGCGGCCTCGCTGCGCCGCATCGAGTCGGAGGCAATGCGCGCCCCCCGCCCGGGGCTCAAGCAGCTCTGGTACCGCGGCGAGGAGCCCTACTTCGACGTCTTCTTCGAGCTCAAGGAAACGACCGAGGTGCTCGATTGGTTTCAGTTCACCCTGCGCGGCCGAGCCATCACCTGGCAGACCGGCCGGCTCTGGACCGGCGACACCCACGAAACCGAGATCGGATCCAATCACCCGGCGAGCAAGGACATCGACGAGGATGCCAAGCTCGACCGGGAGTTCGCCGCCGAGGTAGTGCAGATCCTGGGTGAGCGGGAAACCGAGGATCACTTCCAACTCGCGCGGCTGATGATCACCGCCTACCTCGCCTGAGGGAGAGCCAACCATGACAGAGATCAATCGCTTCGAACGTGCCGTCCATCAGGCCGAGCAGGCAACCTCGACCGGCGGCGCCACCGTCACCAAGGAAGAGGCGGCGCGCATCCTAGCGGGCGCAGCCGACCCCACCTCCCGAAACGAAGCAGAGCAGGCTCTACGCTCCGCCGGCTTCGCAGACATCGCCGCCGCCGCTGGGATGGTTGATCAGGTCAGCCGCCAGGACGCCGATACCCTCGCCCGCCACGGCTACAGCATCGGAGAAGGCGGTCACACCAACCTCCAGGAGGCCATCCGGGCCCAACAGCGCGCCACCAACCCCGGTCGCGATCAAGCGGTTACCGGCATCATGGATGAGCGCACCCGCGCCATCATGCGCTCGACCGAGGGACAACAAACCGGAATGCTGCGCGAGCTCGGGTTCGACAGCGTCGCCGCCTTTCAACGGGACTACAACCAGGGCCGGCCCGCCGACCAACAGCTCCCCGCCGACGGCTCCATCGGCCCTAATACCCGGTCCGCGATCCACGAGGAGCACCGCATCACCTCTGAGGTCAAGACGATCCGCTACGGCCAGGCGAACCTCCAGGGCCTCGGCTACGACATCGGCACCACCGGGGTGGACGGCCGCAACGGTCCCAACACCCACGCGGCGGTGGAGACCTTCCAGCGGGACAACGGCATCGAGCCGGTGACCGGCATCTTCGATGAGGATACCCGCACCCTGCTCGGCAAGAAGGTCGGGGACGCCCAGCGAACCCTCGAGACAGCGGGACAGGATCTCGGCCGCCACGGCGTGGATGGCCGCTTCGGACCGGACACCCGGGACGCGGTCACGGCCTTTCAAACCGCGTGGAACCAAGCCCACCCCGACAATGCGCTGCCCACGGACGGCGTCCTGCGCCCGGCCACCCTCGAGGCGATCGGCACCACGCCGGTCGGGACGAGCACGACCACAACCACGACCACCCAACCCGATCCGACCTCCAACGACCCGACCGTGCGCCGGGACGCCGACCGGGCCGTGGTCTTTGATCCACGCACGCCCCTCGAACGCACCAACCTGCGCCTCGGCGATCACGAGCCGGGTTGGCTCGCCAAGGTATGGGACTTCGTCAAGGAGTTCTTCACCCTCACCTTGATCGACACCCGCACCTGGAACGACGCGCTCACCGAGGAGGAGACGAGCGAGCTCGAAGCCAGGGGCACACGGCTCGCGGCCACCGACGGCTTCATCGCCTTCTATCAAATCCCGGGTGACCAACCGGGCAACTTCGATCGGGCGCAGCTCCAACGCGACATCGAGGGAGCGCTCAAGCGCGCCAACCCCGGACTCGAGCCGGAAGAGGTGGAACGTCGCGCCGCGATCATGATGCGGTCGACCATCACGGCGGCCGAGACGCGGGTGCGGGAGATGCAGGCCAACCCGGGCGGCTGAGCGTTTCGAGCGCCGGCTTAGAGCGCCGGCTTAGAGCGCCGGCTTGGGGGCGCCGGCTTCGACCGCACGCGTATTGACACCGGGCGTTCCCTCGGGATCACCGGCCCATTTTGTCGGTCGCAAACTTGCGAGATCGACACGAGCGGGGGAGGATCGGTGAAAGGTCCACCCCCGGGAGTCGTTGGCCTGGAGGTGTCGTGGAGCGGGGGACAGATTGTCCGGATTGGCCGTCACATCGCTTTTACTCGGCGCCCTGCTGGCGTCGACGACGGGCCCGAGCCCGGACAAGATGCTCGCGGCCCTCGAGGCCCGACAGAGCACCAAGGCCTTGAAGGCCGCCCGCGGGATCCTGCGCCAGCTCGAACGCACCGCCGCCGAACGAGAAGAGGAGCTCACCGTCGAGCAAGAACAGCTGCGCACCCAGGCCCGGCTGACCGAGGCCTTCGCCCTGCTGCACGTCGGCCGCCTCGCCGACAGCCGCCAAGCACTCGGCGGGTTGGCCGAGAGTGGCCCTGACCTCGGGAACCTGCTCCCCAGCCTACGCGTCAAGGTGGCGGCGGCCCAGCGGGACTGTCTGACCGCCCAGGGGATCGCCGGCGAGCTCGAGCCGGGGTCGATCTTCTGGTCCATAACCTGGAACCGAATCGT
>JAUUZB010000447.1 GCA_030590185.1 Deltaproteobacteria bacterium | reverse complement strand
GTCAAACCCTCGAACATCATCGTCACCCTCGGCGGCAGCGCCAAGCTGATCGACTTCGGCATCGCGGTACGCTCCGAGGAGACCGGCGATCGTTTGACGCGCACCGGTACCTTCATCGGCTCCCACGGCTACTCCGCACCGGAGCAGCTGCGTGGCGAGCACGATAGCGTTGGTTCCTGGACCGACACCTACGCCCTGGGCGCGACGTTGTTCGAGATGCTCACCCAGCGTACTCCCTTTGAGGCGCCGACCTATGCCGACCGGCTCGCCACCGCGGCCCACCCGCCGGCCCACGGGCCGCGTTACTACAATCCCAAGGTGCCGCGGGAGCTCGACGCGTTGGTGATGCGGGCCTTGAACCCGGATCCGGAACAACGCTTTCACGACGGCGAAGAAACGGCCGAGGCCCTGCGGCGCTGTCCGACGCGGCCGTCGTTGTTGCCTGGGCTTCCTACTCATCTGGTGGCAAAGGTCTTGCCGCGGACGGTGTCGCAGGTCGTGGCGGTGATTGCGGTGGCCAGCGCCATTCTGCTGGGTTCCCTGTACGTGGAGGAGCGCGAGAAGAACGCCCAGCTGTTGGCGCAGTTGCTCGCTCTCGAAGTCGTCCATGGCAACGAGGTGCTCGATCGGGTGCTGCGCAAGGCGAAGCCGGATCTCGAGCGCTGTTTGCGGTTTGATCGCCGGTTGGCGAGTCGGCCCACGGCGGCGGCCCGGCTCGTTGCGGAGCTGAAGGTCTCGTCGGGTATGGTGACCGAGGTCAAACGTAGTAGCGCGTCGAGTAACATTGGCGTGCGGGCGCAGGATTGTATGGCGGAGAAGCTCCGGCTCCTCGAGTTGCCGGGGGTTGGGGTCGTGCAGCCGGTGATTCTGCGGCTCGACCTGCGGGTCTCGCCGGCCGGGGCGGCGGGGCTCGAGTGAGGCGCGGGGAGTGAACCTCCGCGCGGCTAGGTCATCGCTCGAGCCTACGACAAGTTCATCAACCGCTCGAGCTCCTCAGGCGTACGCAACACGTTCCAGACCCGCTCCGGCAACAGGAACCAAGCGATCAGGTTCCCCCCCAGGCGCAGGTAGCCGCCGTCGGCGAGCGGCACCGGGAGCTCCGGCGCGATCGGCTCCTCACCCACGTAGGTCTTGTTGCTCGATTTGAGATCGACCACGCACCAAGCGTCCGGCTGGCTCGACCCCGGGGGCATGAAGCGCGCGTGCTTGGTCGAGATGGAAGATACCGGCACGACCACGTCGTTGCCCACCACACTCCGGCCGAGCTGCACGCCGATCAAGCGCGGATCGGTTTGGACCTTCTTGAGCGGACTCATGAATGCCAGCCCGCCGGTGAAGAAATCATAGTCGACCGGCATGGTTTGGGACCCGGGGCCGCCACCCATGGCGGTGGCCACCAGGGCCGGGTCCCACAGGGTGCTACGCGCATAGAGCAGGAACGGATGCGGCCGCGCCGCGGCAAAGTCCTGCTGGGACATGGCCTGGGCCTCACGTTGGTAGCCGGCAATGTCGTGGGGGAGGGCTTCTCGCTTGAAGGTTTCGTTCGACATGATTCGAAGACCTGGGGTGGGTGACCTAAGGTGGCGTCTCGACGAGGGAAAAATGATATATGGTAGTGCCTGACACTACCTATTTAGCTCAGCCGGGGGCGGCTCGGAGATGCTGGTGGCCCGGCATTTGAGGTAGAAGACCATGCCGAGGGCGATGGATGCGGCGACCAGCAGCCACAGGAGTTTGCCGGGGTTGCTGGCTGGGCGGTTGTGGGAGTGGCGGCTCGGGCGTCGGGCCATGGGGGGGAGCCTACCTTTATATAGTGTGACGCGCAAAAGGGTCCCACCCGAGGTGGCTCTGGTGGTTGCTACCGCAGCGCCAGGAACCATAGAATCCTCGCTGAAGTGGCCTCGCGCCTGGACATCGTGCGCACCGCGGCGTTTCGCGGAATCCTGATCGCCGTCAGCTGTCAAAGTGCCGTCAGCTGCCAGGATCACGCGACCCGTATGCCCGACGAGGAGGAGGATGATCGCCCGACCCCCCGTACCACGGTGATGGTGCCGGCGGGACTCAGCGGCAACCCGGCCCCCCCCGGTGAGGCCGCGGGTACAGCCACCCCTGCGCCCGTGTCCGCCGACGCCCTCGCGGCTGTCGGCAAGCGGTTGATCGGAATGAGCGCGGGGGACAACCACAGCTGCGCGGTTACCGACGGCGGGCAGGTCATCTGTTGGGGCTCGAACGACAGCGGCCAGCTCGGCGCCGGTGACGTCGCGCTGAGCTCCGGCGTGGTGGTGGTGCCCGGCCTAGGTGACGCCATCGAGGTGTCGGCGAGCGGTCGGCGGACCTGCGCCCTGCGAGGCAATGGCACCGTCGTCTGCTGGGGCGCCAGCGGCCAGGGCAACCGGCCGGCTCCGGTCGTGATCAAGGGCATCAAGGATGCCCGCGCCATCAGTGCCGGCGGCACGCACGCCTGCGCCCTACGCGGCAACGGCACGGTCCTGTGCTGGGGCGCCAATGATGCGGGGCAGCTCGGCGACGGCTCGAACAAGGCGCGCAAGAAGGTGGTGTCGGTCAAGGGGCTCAAGGATGTGGTGGAGGTTCGCACCGGCGGGCAGCACAGCTGCGCCCGGAACAAGCACGGTAAGGTCTCGTGCTGGGGCGCCAACAAGCAGGGGGCGCTCGGCGACGGGACCAACAAGGACCGCAACACGCCGGTGCCGGTCACGGGGCTCAAGGAGTCGGACGAGCTCGAGGTCGGCATCGATTTCAGCTGCGCCCGGCGCAAGGGGCGGGTCCAGTGTTGGGGCGGGAACAAGGGGGGCTCCCTCGGGGATGGAACGACCACCGCCCGCAACCAACCGGTCGCGGTCAAGGGTCTCAAGCGCGTGGCGCGCCTAGCGCTCGGCGGCAGCGCCTGCGCCTTGCATCAGAGCGGCCAGGTCTCCTGTTGGGGGCGCAATCGCTCCGGTCAGATCGGCGACGGCAGCAATGAGAATCGTCCGACGCCGGTTAGGGTCGCAGATCTGAAGGTGGTCGATCTCACCGTCGGCCGAGCCCATGCCTGCGGACGTCTCGAGAGCGGCGAGATCCTCTGTTGGGGGCGCAACAAGAGTAGCCAGGCGGGCGTCGAGAAGGGGGGCGCCCTGACCCGGCCGGTGATGGCCACGGGGTTGGCGACGGTGGCCGACCAGCTGACGAATTGAGCGGCACGAGATCGTCGATGACTCGCCCGCGGTTGCGAGCTATCCTGCGGCGCCATGACGAGCCTCATCCCGCAAGAAGATTTCCCCTATCCCTTTCGTTATTACGGCCACCGGCCCCGGGATTGGCGAGCCGGTGCGCGCCAGGACCACTTCTACCGCCTGCAGTTCGCGACGCCACCCGCCGCCGATCACCGCGCGCAGCTCGCCATCGCCTCGTCGGACACCAGGCTAGACGCGGGGCGCGCCCCGTGGCTGTGGGCCGGCCCTTGGCTCGGGCTGACCCTCGGTGACGACACGGAATCTGAGTTCTTCTTCGACGACGTGGAGGATCTGCTGCTGCGCTTGCACGACACCCATCCGCTCACCGAGGTGGTCTACCTCGACGCCGGGGATCTCAGCGACAGCGAGTGGGAGCAATGGAGCCTGGCCCAACGGGCGCAACCGGAGCCGGGGCCCTATTTCGCTCGGCAGAGCGCTTTCTTTGAGGTCGAGCAGATCATGGGGGATGACGATTTGGATCCGGAACAGGATCCGGAGTTCGAAGCGCAGCGGCGCGCTGTGGCTGGCGCGTCGTCGGACGCCGCGGAGGCCGTGTCCGCCGATGTCGACTCCGACGGGGCAGCGGAGCCGGAGGAGGCGGCAACGCAGCGTTTGGATTGGGATGGGCGCATCACCCTTCAACGGTGTCCGCCCGGTGAGCTTCCGACGCCGTCAACGCTGCCGCCGGAGGTCGCCGCCGAGTTGACCGCGGGCGACTATGCCGTAGCGGCCCATGGGGATGCGGCCGTCATCATTCGCAGCCAAGACGGCGCCTATGACGCCGGCGACGTGTGGGCCCATGGGGAGACGCGGCGGTTGGTGTTGCCCGAGGGGTTCGGCCCGATCGAGTCGGCGGCCCTGTCGCCGGATGGCGACCGAGCGCTGCTCTGCGACCGGCACCGGATCCTCGCCCTGGACCTGCCGGACGGTGAACCGACCCTGGCCTGGGAGGCGGACCCGGAGCTGCTGTTGTGCTCCGTTACCTTTGCGGCCGCCGACCGGATCGCGGCCTCCACCTTCGCCGGCCTCCTGCTTCTCGCCCCGGAGGTTGGCGCCGGGCTCTTCGCGCCGGTCAGCTCCTACCCCTGCACCCCTGGCACCGTGCTGCCCTATGGCGACGGGCGCCTCTTGCTCGTCGAGACCAACGATCCGGGGCTCTCCATCTTCGGCGTGGTGCACGGTGATCTCGAGTTGTTGGCCACCGTGGAGCAAGAGGTCCGCTTGGCCTTCGTCGCCGGGGATCGCGTCGCCGGTTGCGATCGCGACGGCCCCTTCGAAGTCGCTGGCCTCGAGGGGACGGTCCTGCCGAACTGACCCATGGGCAGCGCCGACTTGCTCTCGGATCCCGGGGTATTGCAGCCCACGCCTACCTGCGAGCTTCAGGATTTCGCGGCGGTGGCGCGGGTGGGGGGGCGCGCGGTCCTACCCTGGCGGCGAGAGTGGCAACGCTGCGGGGCGGCCGGGCTCGACTCGGTGGCCGACGCGGCCGAGTTGGCCGAGGAGAGCTTCGCGCAGTGTGTGGTTCATCTCCAGAAGAGCCGGGCCGGCACCTGGCAGGACCTAGCCACGGCATGGCGGCACCTCGAGCCGGGCGGCGGGCTCCTGCTCTGCGGCTCCAATGAGCTCGGGGTGCGCTCGGCGGTCAAGCGACTCGCTCGGGAGCTCGATCAAGT
>JAUUZB010000465.1 GCA_030590185.1 Deltaproteobacteria bacterium | reverse complement strand
GTCCACGTACGTGCCCGTGTCGAGGTACACCCGGGCGCCAGGGAGGCCGCGCAGCTCGTCGGGGGGGGAGACAAATCTGGTCGATGGGCCGGCATCACCGTTGGTGCCGCCGGCGCCCGTCTCCACCGCGCTGTCATCATCGCCCGGGGCACCTTCGCCGCTCGGGTTGCCGGCCGGCGGGGCGTTCACCGTCAGCGGCGGCTCGCAATAGACCCGCCCCAGGATCGTCCCCTGGTCGAAAATCGGGTCCTCGACCACCCGTACCGCGGCGCTGGCCTCGTCGGAGATGACCGTGTTTCCCATGGCGAGGCGCGCCCGGTTGATCAGCTCGCCCTGCGCTCCGAGCCCGATGGTCGCGTGGTAGCGGATGATCGCCACGCCGCCGGCATCGAGGGTGAAGGGTTCGAACTTGAGATGACGCGAGGTGATCTGCGTGGTGTCGAGGACACGGCTCTCGCTCAACACCCCGGCGACCCGCGTGTTGAGAAAACCGCTGCCCTCCACGAAACGAAGGTGCTCGGGGAGGTCGTCGATCAGCACCACGCCCCCGTAATCCCGGACGTCGTAGGTCTCGGCGGTCGGATTGGTGACGGTCACGGTGTAGGTGATCACCTGCCCGATCTCGGCCGTGCGCTCGCTCGCCTCCTTGGTGATCGAGATGCGCTGGTCGAGGTGGTCGAGGGGAATGTGATTGTTGGCCACCGCCGGGCCGCCGATCTCGAGGTCGAAGTCGAGATAATAGGTGGCGTCCCCGGTGAGGTCCGGCAGGTCAAAGGGTACGATCTCGTTGTCGGGGCCCCAGACCGCGACGTCGCCAAAGGGCAAGTCCTCCGTGGCGCCCGCCGGCGGCAGGTCCTCTGAGGGAAACAACAGGTAGCCGGAGAGGGGCTCGACCCGAATGCGGAATTGGCCCGGCAGGATGTCATCCTTGAGGTCGAAGGCGTAGATCCCCTGACCCGTGGTGACCTGCCCCTGCTGATCACCGGTAAGGAAGACGCGCTCGACGTCGAGGCCGGTGTTGATGTTCTCCAGGAAGACCCGCGCCCCCTCCACCGGTTCCGCCACGCCGCCCTGATCCCGATAGATGATGCCGCGCACCCCAGGGGCCGCTTGGGCGGGCGCCGACCAGGCAACCGCCCCGAGCAACCCGAGGGTGGCTAGCCACCGCCAACCACCGCCACGGGGTCCCGCCGACCCCACGGACGCAAATCGACCCGTCGCTCGCCTTCGCTGCCAATCTCGTCGTGCCATCGTTGCTATCGCCCACCCTGAGGGGCCCACGAGATGGGGATGTCTCCCCGATCCCCCGCTCCCCCGACTCACCGCTGGCAGGCATCGCGGCGGTCGTGCGTAGAGCTCGGTCGCGAGCCTGTAACCCGTTTCTTTTCCTGGGGATTCTACGGGCTTGGACGAGTCAGCGCAAAGGGTTTTGCGAGCCCGACGGTACCGCCCGGGGCGTTGGATCGATCACTCCGACCGACTCAGCGGCGGTGAATCGTGTAGATCTCCGCCTGGCCCACGGCGATCTCCTCGGTGCCGGAGAAGGAGAAACCACCGCTGATCAGCAGGTCGCCCCCCATCAGCGGGGTGACCACGGCTTCGGCCCGGGGATTGGAGAGCGTATCAGTCAATGGCGTGGAGGTCGCGCCGCAGCCCGGCGCCGTGACGTCGGTGATGCGCAGCACCTCGGCGCTGGCCACGATGGTTCGCGCGTTCAGGCCGGTGCCCCCCATGATCAACAGGCCGTCGTCGAGCAAGGCCACGGCCGCCGCACCACGGGCATCGGTGAGCACCGGTGGCCCGGCCGTCCCGCAGGTCAAGCGGGCGCTGTTCTGGGGCAGCGCCATGTTGAGGTGGATCAAATCAATGGTGTCGCGGCCGAGTCCGTCGTGCGCTGAAAGTACGCTCTCGAAAAACCCACCGGCCACGGCGATCACGCCGCCGCTGTTCGGCACGAGCTCCGCGGCGACGTGGCTTCGGGGCTCACTCAAGTCGCAGGCCCCAGCCGGTGCACAGTCGAAGCCGGTGCCCAGCGTCACGTCGACAAACTCCACGGACTGCAACGTACCGGCCGCACCCTGCCCGCCGATCGCCAAGACCTGCGTGGCGCTAACCCGCACCGCCGCATGGTTGGCCCGACCGGTGATGAGGGTGGGACCGAGGCGCACCGAGTCGTCCGTCGGGTCGAAGATCTCGGTGGTCTCTAGGACCGCGTCCCAGAGGCCCTTGCCGCCGATGATCAGGACCGTGCCATCGCCCATCAAGGTCGCGGTGTGCTCCGTGCGCTGATGGGTCAGCATGACGGTTTGGTCGACGGTGCCCTCGACGAAATCGATCAGCTGTGCCACCTGGCTGACCTGAACCACCTCCGGGGTGCCGGGCTCGCCTTCGGCGCTGAGGTATTCGCCGCCGACGATCAAGAGCCGGCCATCATCGAGCCGGGTCGCGGTGTGGTTGCGCCGTGCCCATTTGAGATCCGGTCCGCTATCGAAGCTGCCGGTGGCGGGCGAGTAGTACTCGGTGCTCATCCACCAGGTTCGGGTGCCGCCGGTCTGCGGCACCGGTCGAATTCCGCCGACCAGGAAAACCCGGCCGTCGTCGAGCAGGGTCGCGGTGTGGCCCCAGCGTTCGTCCACGGACCGGCTGCAGGCCCGGACGTCACCGTCGAATGCGCTGGTGTTGTGAAACTCCCCCACCTTGCCGAGAAAGAGGTCGATCTGGACGACGCCCTCGCCATCGGCTCCGGAGAGGTCAACGAACCCGACCGTGGCCGCGGCAACCACCGCGTCGGGATTGGCGGTGCCCGAGCCGTCCGATTGCATGCCGAGCACCGAGATGCTCGCCTCCTCGGTGAGCGGGATGCTGGGCAGCTCGCCGTCATCGTCGATCTTGTCCCAGACCTCGTAGGCGAGCTCCTCATCATCGGCATCGTAGACGCCAAAGCCGATGTGATCGCTGGCCTCTAGGGCCGCCTGGCCGTCGCAGGGGTCATAGATGAGTACGTAGAGCTCGATGGCCTGGCCACAGCTCAGGCCCACGGCCGCGGTGAACAGGAGGCCGAGTCGTACGAGGGCTCGGCCACAGAAAATTGAGTTGTCGGTGCTGCGCGTCATGCTCGAGTCGTTACCAATCCGCGATGGGTCTCACGCCACTCGGTTGTTGGGACACCACGATGCCGACCGTGGTACCGGCCGCCGCGGCCACGCCGGCCCCGATCGCCACCCAAAACCACCACTCGGTGATGACGCTGCCCCCGGCGGCACCAGCATCAGCCTCGGCATCGAGATCCGCGAGCGGGCCAGTACTCGCCGCTGCGTCCACCGCGGCGATGGCGCTGCTGTTCTCCACCGCGGCCACGTCCCGCTCGATTTGATCCGCCGACCCGTCGAGCGCCTCAGCGCCGACCCGACCGGTCACCACCGGTCCGTGCCCCTCGGCCGTACGCGGCGGCGGCACCAGCTCGGGCGCTGGTTCCACGGGATCCGGTGGAGGTGGCGCATTCCGGTTCGGCAATAGACGCGCCTTCTCACGCTTAGCGACCGGGCCCTGGCCCGGGCTCACCGGTCCGCGCGTGCCCACCGGCTCCCGTGAGGGCACCAACGCCGCCCGGTTGCCAACCGGACTGCGCGCCGAGCCACCCGCGGGCGCGCCCTTGGCCACGCCGCCGATGAACTTGACCACGCGTTCCTTGAGACCCTTGCCCCGCTTACCGCTGCTCACCGACTTGCCGGTGATGAACGGTAGGGTTTCGTCGCCGGTGTCGGCGCGGAAATTGGAAATCTTGGCCGTCACGTTCCGCGCCAGGCTGTGGGCCTCGATCGAGGCGGAGAGCATGTCGAAGTCGGGGGCGACCGGTTCGAGGGCCGCCCACTTGCCGGTCTTGACCTCACCGAGGAAGCCACCCACCGCAAAGACACCCGAGCCCCGACCGATGCCGAACACCACCACGAACTCCCCGCCCAGCGATTGGGCGAGGGTGCGCGAGGCCTTGCGCACCTCTCGATCGAAACGGTTGGCTGCGATGGCGTCCCCCATGGTCACCGGTGCGTCCACGGTTCCGCCGCCGAGGTTGGCGTGGACCTCGATCGTACGATTGGCCCGCACTTCCGTCACCTTGGCCCAGGCGCGCTCCTTGATCCGCACCACCACGTGGTTCTCACCGGGCGCCACCGCCTCGACCTTGAGTGGGGTGATGCCGAGCCTGCGGCCGTTGAAGATCACCTCTGCCCCGGCGGGCGCACTCGTGATGCGCAGGCTGCCAACGTCACGGGAGAGGGTGCGCTCCCGGGTCCGCTCCCAGATGGTCAGGAACATCGGCGGGTATTCACTCGGGTCGATGGTCAGGTCGGGCCGTAGCCGCGCCACCTGCTCGAGGATATCGGTGCCAGCCGTTTCCTTGCCGCGGCGAAAATGTGCCACCGAGAGCAAGAGGTAGCCCTGGAGGAGACGATTGTAGTCGTCGAGCAGATCGAGGTTCCGGGTGAGGCCGCCGATGCCCTTCTTGAGATGCCGAATGGCCTGTGGGAAACGCAGGCGGCGGGCGAGCTTGGCCCCTTCCTTGAGGTCGGCGAGGGCGGCGCGGTACTCCGCCTCGCTGCGGGCCGGCTGCCGACCTGTGTCGGGCGTGCCCACCGCCCCGGCCGGCGCTTGTCCCTTGACGACCTCGAGGCCACGCTGAAGCGAGAACTCCTCGATCAGGGCGTCGGTCATCTCCGCCGCCGCCGTGGCGTCGACGTCGGCGCTGATCGGGACGACCGGAAAAATGACGATCTTGGTTTTGTCACCGCCAGC
>JAUUZB010001087.1 GCA_030590185.1 Deltaproteobacteria bacterium | reverse complement strand
CTCCACAGGTAGCTGGGCCCCACCACCCATCATGTCGATCAACAACTCGAAACCGGTCTTGGGCTTGGGAAACACCTGCAGCTCGATCTCCCCCTCGGCGGGCACGTCGGTGAGCTCCCGCAGCCGGGTCAGGGCGAGGGGCATGCCGCCGAGCTCGTCGACCAGGCCGTGCTCGAGGGCATCCCGGCCCGACCAGACGCGGCCCTGGGCCACCGCGTGCATCTCATCGTAGCTCTGCTCGCGGCCGGCGGCCGCCTTGGTGACGAAATCGGCGTAGATGCGGTCGAGGGCCTCGGTCAGCTTGGCGCGATGGAGCTCCGTTGGCATGTCGAGGGCGGAGTACAGGCCGGCGGCCGGCCCGGTCTCATAGGTGTCAAAGGTGACCCCGAGGAAGCCCTCATAAAAGCGGCGCAGGGCGAGGCGTCCGGCGAACACCCCGATGCTGCCAGTGATGGTGCCCGGTTGGGCCAGGATCCGGTCGGCGCCCATGGCCATAAAATATCCACCCGAGGCGGCGACGTTCCCCATGGAGACCACCACCGGGATGCCTGCCTCGCGGGTGACCTCGACCTCCCGGCGCATCAAATCCGAGGCGATGTAGCCCCCCCCGGGGCTGTCGACCCGTAACAATACTCCCTCGACCTCCGCCTCCCGGGCCTCCCGTAGGGCGGCGGTGATCGTGTCGGAGCCGATGGAGGGCGAGTCGAATCCGTCCTGGCTCTCGCCGCGGCTGATCGCTCCCTCGGCCACGATCAACGCGAAGGTCGGACCGTGCCCGGAGGCCTCGGTCTGTTGGGCGTAGCGTTGGGCCGAGATGAACGGCTCATCCTCGCCGGCCTTCTCCTGGGCGCGGGCCAGGACGACATCCCAGTAGGCCAGCTCATCCACCAGGCCGAGCTCCTTGGCCTCGGCCGCGGCGTGGGGGCCCTTGGCCATCCACTCCCGCACGACGCTCGGCTCGACCTCGCGCCGCGCCGCTAGGTGGTTGACGATCTCGGTTTGCAGATCCTCGAGGATGTCGACCAAGGCCTCGCGGTGTTCCGGGGTGAAGTGGTCCTCGGTGAAGGTGTTGGCGGCGTTTTTGTAGGCGTGGCGCTTCTCGATGTACATGTCGATGTCGAGCTTCGCCAGGGTCCCTTTGACAAAGGGTACCTCGGCGCGGATCCCGACCAGGTTGATTTCACCTGGGGGCGTCACCACGATCTCGTCGGCCATGGCGGCGAGGGCATAGGCGCCATCTCCGCGGCTCATCTCACCGGCGGTCTCGAGAAAGGCGACGTTCCACTTGCCGCTGGCGCGGAAGACGGCCATCGCCTCCTCCAGCTCCTGAAGCTGGGCTATTCCGATTTGTGGCCTGCGTACCTCGAGGACCAAGCCGACCACCTGCTCGTCTAACGCGGCGGTGCGGATCACCCGGTCGAGGACGCGCATGGTCAGGGGCTCGTATTCGGCGAACAAGCTGGCGGCGTCGGCGACGGGTACCTCGTGGAGCTCACCATCGAGGCGTATCCCGAGGATTTTGTTGCCGCCGAGGGAGCTGCCGAATATCGCGGCGACGATGGTGATGATGATGACCAGCGCGAAGAGGCTGGTGAGGATGATGTACGGCCATCTGAAGAAATCTCTCATGGCTTCTCCGTGGGGGGGGGCGTGTTGGTGTTGGGGGCGGGGGCGCTGTCTGTGTCGGGGTCGCGGTCGGTGGCGGTGGCGGTGTCAGTGTCAGTGTCAGTGTCAGTGGCGGTGGCGGTGGCGGTGTCCGTGTTGGGTTCGGCGTCGGCATCGGCATCGGCATCAGCGGCGCCATAGTCCATGCCTGGCTGCCAGTTGGATGGCACGGGGATGCGGGCCAGGGCATAGGTGTTCTGTCCCGGGATCCCCCAGCGCTCGATCACCTCGCTGCCCACCAGCCGGCCGGTGCCGAGCCATTGGCTGAGCTCGGCGCGGGCGCGGTTGTCGGCGGCGCTGCGCGCTAGGGAGGAATTGCGGATCCGGCGGGCTTCGCCGCTGGCGCGCAGGAAGCGCTGCCCGGCCTCCTCCATGACCTCGGCCTTGACGCGGACCCAGGCCGGCGCGCCCTCCACTACGTTCTCGCGCACCTCCAGGGTGCCCGTGCCCGCCCAACCCTCGGGCAGGCGTTCGGCGATGGAAACCAACTTTGGGTCCTGGCTGACAAAGGCCTTGAGCTCCGGCAAGCCGCCAACGCCGCCGCCGCCAGAGACATCCTTGGGGCCCGCGCCACCCGCGCCATCAGTGCCGTCGGTCACGGGACAGCCGGCCAGCAGCGCCACCGCGGCACACAACACGCCTCGCTTCATCGCTCTGCCTCCAAATGGTGGGCGGCGCGCAACAGCGCGCAGACGCTCTTGCCATCCTCGATCGCGCCACTCGCGGCCCGGCGTACCGCCTCGGATAGATCCAGGCGCTCGACGGTCAACACCTCGTTCGGCTCAAGGGCCTGTTCCCGCTGTTCGAGCTGACGGGCCAGGAACAGATGAATGCGCTCGTCGGTGAAGCCCGGCGTGGTCCAGATCACCCCCAGCGGGATCAACTCCCCAGGGTGCAGCCCGACCTCCTCCACCCGCTCCCGGGCGGCACAGTCGGCCGGGTCCTCACCGCCGTCGAGCTTGCCCGCCGGCACCTCGAGCAGGTAGCCGCCGGTGGCGTGCCTATACTGGCGCACCATCACGACCTGGCCATCGCTGTCGAGGGGAACCACCGCAGCTGCCCCGGACTGGCGCACGATCTCGAGCTTGG
>JAUUZB010000883.1 GCA_030590185.1 Deltaproteobacteria bacterium | reverse complement strand
TCCGCGGCCGGGGCGAGGATAACCTCCGGCCGCTTCCCGGCCATACTGCGGTGGTCGGCGCGGTGGGTGGGCATGGGCCAGGCCAGATCGATCCCCTGGTTGTTGCCAACGATCAGGATCCGCTCACGATGCTGCGGCACGCCGAACAGGGCGGCGTTCACCACCCGCCAATCGGCCGTATAGCCAGCCTCCCGCAGGCCGGTGAGCAGCGCCTCGAGTTTTTCGCCGCGTTGGTGGGTCAACAACCCGACCACGTTCTCGAACAGGAACCAGGTTGGCTGCAGCTGGGCGATCAACAGCACGTAGTGCTCGACCAGTGAGTTGCGCGGGTCCCCCTCGGTGAGGGTGCGAAAGGGCCGTAGCGAGGAGAAACCCTGGCACGGCGGACCGCCCACCACCACGTCGACCTCGCCCGCCGCCGCGCGGATCTCGGCGAGGGATAGGGCGCGCAGGTCACCCGCGATGCCTGTGGCGTGATCGTGGTTGGCGACAAAGGTCGCGATTCGGTCGGCGAGCAGATCGACGCCGCAGGTGGTGACAAAGGCGCCGGTGCTCTCGAAGCCGTGGGAGAGGCCGCCGGCGCCGCAGAAAAGATCCAACACCCGCCGGGCCCGACGCGGCACCGCCCGGGCACGGGGCACGACCTGAGCGTGGATCGCCGCCGCCGTGGTGTAACCCTCGCCCGGGGTGGCGTGATGGGCGTGCTCCATCTGGGCGGCGCGCAGTGCCCCTGGGTCGACCCCGAGGATCCGGGCGAGTCGTTGGGCCGTGGCCGCGTCCGGGACCGCTAGGCCGCGCTCAAATCGTCGCAGGGCGGTAGCCGTGACCGCGGCGCGCTCAGCGAGCCCCCGTTGGGTGAGCCCGAGCGCCCGGCGCAGACTCCGAATGTCCGTCGGCGTTGTCATCGCTGACGATCGTCAATCGGCGATACCCGGGTGGAGCCAAGGATCGGAGTCGAACCGACGACCTGCTGATTACGAATCAGCTGCTCTACCAACTGAGCTACCTTGGCCGATTCACCCGGGGGCCTCTCTTACAGAAGGCGCGGCGCGGTGTAAAGCGTGGGCCCCGGGTTGCGGCCGGATCAGTGGAAACGCAGCAGGGCGGCGGGGTAGGTCGGATCGGTGCCCGGGCCCCAGATGATTTCGATATCCGGACCCGTGTCCTCGATCCTTGGCGGCTGCGAAGCCACGACCGCCACGGGTACGATGATGGCCGTTGCCAGCGCGATGACGCCGCCGGCTACGCCGGTGATGAAGTACCAGCGCTTGTGGAGCGGGACCGGGCCCTTGGGCTTGGTGTCGGCCGGAGCCATGCCGGGGAGGGCGGTGAGGGAGATCGGATCGTTGGCGTTGGGCGCGGTGAGCTCGAGGCCATCGCCCGGCAGACCCTCGAGGGCCATGAGGTCGCCCTCCGGCACGCTGTCCGTCGGTGCCTCCAGGGCCAGAAGATCCCCCCCCAGGGCCAGAAGATCCTCGTCACCGGCGGCGGAGTCGGAGGGCAGGGCGAGACTGGGATCCGCGAGGTCCGGCATCGCCAGGGCCAGATCGTCACCGGCGAGGTCGTCGGTGCCCCCGGCCGGAGGCTCCAATGCTGCCAGGGCGAGGTCATTTTCACCTCCGGCGGCGGTCTCATCGGCGGGAGCCGCCCCGGCCCCATCCGGGGTCAGCGCTGCCACGGCGGGCGGATCTGGCTCCGGGTCCTTGCCCCTCTTGAGCTTGGCCTTGATCTTGTACCGCTTGCCCGGTGTAGAGCGGATGTTCTTTTTGTAGGTTTTGTACCCGTCGGCCTTGACCTCGATCAGTCGCTTGCCGAGCTTGACCTCGTATTCGACCGGCGTGATGCCCACCTCCTCGCCGTCGACGAGCACCCTGGCCTTCTTCGGTCTGGAGGAGACGTAGATCGCGCCGGCAAACGGCAGCAGATCGGCCTTGAGCCGGATCGTCTTGCCCTTCTCCACCTTGACCTTGCGGGTGAAGTACAGAAAGCCGAGCTTCTTGACCTTGATGGTGTGCTCGCCCACCGGCACGGCGAGCTGCTTGATCGGCGTCTTGCCGACCTCGTTGTCGTCGAGGTAGACCAGCGCGCCCGACATCGTGCACTTGATGACCACCGCGCCCGTGGGCGCTTTTGGGTTGCGCTTGGACCTCTTTTTCTTTCTGCGTCGGGCGTCGGCGTCCATGGCGCCGAGGATCAACACGAGCGCGGCGAACACCGCAACGATTCTGCGAGGCTGCATCACCATCGAGTCTATCACCCGCTACCCAACCCTCCAAGTCGAGATCACCCGGTCCCCTCAGCTTGTGGCGCCCCCTGCCCTTGGGCCACTATGCCGCCACCATGACCCCAACCGAGATCCAGGACATCCTTCGCCAGACCCTCGACGACCACCGTGTATCGCGCAGCGAGCGGCGCGCTCTGCGCGAGGTCTTCGAGGAGTCGGGCCTCGACGCTTTCAAACGCTCCAAGCTGCGCAACGCCGCCTTCGACCTCGCCGCCGACGAGCTGACCGCGCCCGAGGCCAAGGTGGTCCTCAAGTGGCTCAAGGATGTGGTCAACCTCCTGGAGGCGGATCGCACCGAGGAGCAGAGATCCTCCCAGGCCGAATGTCACTTCTCACCCGGGGAGGCCTGCCGCCGGCGCCTCGCCGAGTTGCTGCGCGAGGCCAAGCAGAGCGTCGACATCTGCGTGTTCACCATCACCGACAACCGCCTGTCGCGGGCGGTGGTCGATGCCCACAAACGCGGTGTTCGGGTGCGCGTCATCTCCGATGATGACAAGGCGGAGGACCTCGGCTCCGATACCCACGACATGAAGCGGGCGGGCGTGCCGGTGGTGTTCGACGACGACCCGAGTCACATGCACCACAAGTTCGCGATCTTCGACCGCCGCCTGCTGGCCAGCGGCAGCTACAACTGGACCCGCAGCGCCTTCACCGAGAATCGGGAGAACGTCCTGGTCACCGACGAGCGCCGGTTGGTGGCCGGCTTCCTCAACGAGTTCGAAGCCCTGTGGCGCAAATTCTCCGCCTAGGGCGCCGCTAGTCCGAGTCCTCGTTGCCCTCGGCCAAGAAGACCGGGATGCCATTCTCCTCGACGTCGCGTACCTTGGCCAGCAGCTCGCTCACCTCCCGCCATTCATCCACCGGCACGAAGTGTTTCCGGATGACCAGCCGCCGCGAGAAATTCAGCGTCCGCCCCCGCAGGGCGAAGCCGGAGGCGTATTCTGCGAACGGGGTGACCAGCTTGGCCACCGGATCCTCGAGCACGTCGTAGCCCACCGG
>JAUUZB010000274.1 GCA_030590185.1 Deltaproteobacteria bacterium | reverse complement strand
TAGGACTTGCCCGCACCGCGTTGCTCCCAGTGGGCGATCGTGAAGTGCGCCTCCAGCGATCTGTTGACCAGGTTGAAAAACGGCAGCTCCGGCGAGCCCGGGCCGCCGTGCAAATAGAGCAACACCGGATTGTTGGCGTCGTGACCGTAGATGATCAGGTATTGCTCAACGCCACCCACCTGCCATTTTTCAATCGTCGCGACGCTGTTGGGGATGACCTGGCCCTCGGCGTCGGTGCGCGGGATGGCCTCACCCGGGCTGATGGCGTGCAGCTGGGCCAGCAGAGTGAAAATGAGCACCGCCGGGGTTGCGACGATGAAAAACAGAGCCACCAGGGCCTTTTTCTTCATGTTGACTATTCTCCGGGGAGGTGGGCAACCGATGCTCTAGGAACCTTCTTCCATGGCGGCCGCCATCATTCCGAGCACGGTCTGGGCGCGCCGGCCCACGACGCGCAAGCGCATCGCGACCCATCCCGCGGCGGCCAAAAAGATGCCCACGGCGACCGGGATCCCGATGACCGACCAGAGGGGCGCCTCCGGCAACTCGACCCCATCGGGGGCAACATCCCGGAGAACGATCATGGCGATCCCCCCGACGACGACCAACGCCAGGCTGGCGAGCAACGTCCCGCGCACCGATTGAACCAACCGGCGCAGCTCCCAGGAGACGGCCAGAACCACGCCCGTGACGATTTGCTCACGCTCCCCGTGGTCTTGGGGCAGGACCTCGCGCCAACTCTTGGACTCCATCTGTCGCAGGCGGGCATCTGCGTCGGCGATGGAGCGGTAGTGCCAGAGCAGCACCGCGCTCGCACCAGCCGCAAAGGGCAGCCAGGCGAGTGGTTGTTCCAGCATCACGAGAGCCGCGCTGGCCACCGCACCGATGAGCAACAGGATCGCCGGCGCCTGGGGAGGGAGTCTGCGGCTGAGCGACGTTGACTCGCCGGGCGGTGGTTGAGCTGGCGGCGCCACGGCGTCAACCCGCTCGCGCACCCGCGCCAATCTGTCCGTGCAGGCCGCACAACGCTCGAGGTGGGCGGAGACCGCGTCTCGACGGTCCGCTGCCAGCAGCGCGTACTCGAACCCGATCAAATCGTCATCGTGTAGATGCTCGTTCATCATTCCTCCGGTTCGCTCACCACGGCGCGCACGGCCTTGAACATCCGTGACTTGACCGTGCCCTCGGGGATCGCCAACAGATCCGCGATCTCCGCGTAGGAAAGGCCGTCGACCCGGGCCAGCAAGAAGACGTTGCGGTGTGACTCGGGCAACTGGGCGATGGCTCGGTGAATCCGGACCGCCCGCCGCCTCGCGATGAGCTCCTCCTCGGGCGTCGCCGCCGAGGGCTCCTCGTCCGCCACGGTCCAGCCGCGTTCCGGTCGCGAACGCCGCAGCTCGTCCACCACCAGATTGGCGCAGATACGATAGGCCCAGGAAAAAAACCGGGGGCCCCGGTAGGAAGGCAGGGCGTTGAGGATCCGCTCGAACACCGCCTGCACGAGGTCATGGGCCCGGTCACCGATTCGCCGGGCCGCGTAGGTGAAGAAGACCGGTTGATACCGGCGATACAGCTCGGCAAAGGCGAGCTCATCACCCCGACGAAAGCGCGTCACGAGCTCCTCATCGTCGGTCTGGGGTAGACTGCTCTCGCTCTGTGCCATTCGCCTCGTCGTGGTCCGGAGATCCATCACCCGCCCGCGCCGAGGGCGGACCACTCGGCGCGGTTTCCAGCGGCGCGAATCTCCCTCAACCGGTCGTGGCGTACAAGATTTGCTCATCAATCAGATATACGAACCCGGCGGCCAAGGGTTCACGCAAAGAGCTGCCTGGGACCAGGTGCTCTTGCCGTGGCGTCGTCTACCCGTTTGGCAAGTCATGGCTCGACGCAAGCGGTCGACGGGTTTTCCACCAATACAGCGCTGCCACGGCGACTGCCGCCAGCTGCACCGCGATCACCACGGCTAGGGTTACCCCGGTTTGGCGGCCAAACATTGAAAAGGACGCGATGAGGGCGCTGAGTCCGACCCACACGCCCCCGACCAAGAGCGCCTCGACTCGGCTGTTTTTCGAGACAGCACGACTTGCCCGGGGCGCGGCGAGCCACGCAAGCCCCAGAACCCACGCCGTCGCCAAACAGACAACACCGGGGCGGTATGTGGCTGAGAGAAGCCCGACACGATTCACGACGGTCAGACAGATGCGGCCCTTCATCTCGCCGTTGAGCAGGCCGCAGAGATCCGACGACGCGATGGTCGGTAGGACGACGATCGCCAGGGCACCCACGATGACGACGCGACGCCAAGTGCGCCGTCGGCCCGGGGCCATTCGCGCCGACGCCGCAAACACACTCGCGATGGCCGGAGCCGCGAGGGGAAGCCAAATTGAGAGCGCCGAGAACAGCGGTTGACGACCGACCAGCGTGTAGACCCACGGGCCACTCAGTACGCGGTGCCCAATAAACCACCAGACGAGAAACGTCGCGCCGCCGATGACGTAGAATGCGAGCCATCGCTCGAGCTTCAAATTGGGTTTGACCCAGCGAGCGAGAAGCAGCGACGGGCCGGCGAGAACACTGATCCCTATGAGTGCAAGGGCCGGCCAACCAACCCGCAGAGTGCTGAGCAAGGTGGCCACGGCGGTGAAGGCGAAGCAGGAGAAGAACACGAGTTGAGCCGCTCGGCGATAGGCCACGCCGTGGACGAGATGCATCAGCCCGGAAAACACGAGGACATCGAAGGCGAGTGCGTATGGAGAGACCCGTATGGGACTGTTCGCGATCGCACCCGCGAGCCAAGTCCTGTATCCCTGAAATGGTGTCCCGCAGCTCACATACGAGATGCCCTCGACGATCGTCAGGGGCCACCCAAAACTGCGGTACCCCATGCTGACACCCAACAGAAACACCGAGAACGCCGTCCACATCGCAACCGACAGGCCTGCTTGGGCAGCGCGGCCTGTTGGCCGACGTTGCAGACCGTAGGCGACTGTTGTCGCCGCCACCGCGAAAATGAGGCCGAGAGCCACACCAGCAATCCAGGCACCCTGCGCGTCCTCGGGCGTGTGCAAGGTGAGCGCCCGTCGTACGAAGAGGAGGTACACGCCACCGCCGATTTGTCGTGGCCCTGGATGGTCGGTGGCGCCCAAAAACGACCAACCGAGCGCCAAGCAGCAGGTGACGATGGGCACGATCCAGCATGGCCGGTCGGCATCCGCTGCCGTACGGACGCCAAACCGAGCGCTCCTCTTGATCGCCGCGTAGAGCCCATCGGCTAGCCTCGGGGCCCAATACGCCACTGCGCCGAGGGCGATGTAAACTGGCAGCCCTCTCAATCCAAGAGGACGCGAGGCCAACAGGCAGCCCCATGTGCAGAGTCCGAAAACCGAACCGGCGCCGATCGCTCGGAGGGGCTGCCATCGGCGGGAGCCTGATGAGAGCACCATGTAGGCAACGAAGATCGACAGCACGACCAACGGCCAGTTGCCTCGTCGGAAGGCGAGCAGGTTCTGAACAACGAGCCACGTCGGACGAAGGGCGAGCACCACGAACAACGCGCGCCGCCCACGGCCGCTCTCCACGAGCCAGGCCCCCAAGACGGCGAGCGGCAAGGCCACCACGGACCCCAACAGCAAACTGTCCGGCAGCGCCAACTGCTCCGGCATCAGACCGCAAAGGAGACGTTGGACACGATGCTCACTCAGCCAGTGGATGACCGCCTGAAACACGGCGAAAAACAGCCCGACCTTCACCAGGCGCAGCGGGATCTCCTTGCGCGGGGCCAAGACAACCAGCGACGCACACGCCAGTGCGAACGCGAGCCAAGCCAATGGCACGGGCGTTGGCCACGGTTTCCACCTTGGGGCACGTTGACACATCGTCGCCAAGACAAAGGCGGCGCCACCGGTGGAGAGGACGGCGATCAACGGCACAACGAAGCGCCGGCAGGTGGGGCAAGGACGAGTGGGCATTCTCGGTCAACGGTCTCCTTCGTTGGTCCATACGAACGGTGGTCGCCGAGGTTCAGTCAGCCGCACCGCGCAGTCGCAACCGAACGGGCAATGGGGTAGGGCGCGCCACTCCAAAGGCCGGGTCGCGGGTATGAGCCTCATGAAAAGCGCTCAACAATGAGCCACAACGAGCAAGTCACCTCGCAGCTGTCTCCCAACGTCGACAAACAACGCGAGTTGACGACCGCGAAGATCCTGACCCGCTAAATCACACGGCTTTTCCCCGCCCATTCTGGTCCGGGGCTTGCATTAAGAATCCCCGGCACCGTGTCTATTCAGGGGAGCTGCGACATGACCGTTCGGAATCTGAAGCCCAGCTACTGCGTTTGGGAGCTGACCCTCGCCTGCAACCAGCGCTGCGGACACTGCGGATCGTCGGCGGGCAAAGCCCGGCCGGACGAGATGAGCACCGCCGAGTGTCTCGACGTGGTAGACGACCTCGCGGAGCTCGGCACCGAGGTGATCACTCTATCGGGCGGCGAGCCGACCCTGCGCCGCGACTGGGATGAGATCGCCTGCCGGATCCGTGAGCGGGGCATGATCCCGAACATGGTGACCAACGGCTATCGTCTCGATGAAAGCCTCGCCCGCCGCATGAAGTCAGCGGGGTTGGCCAACGTGGCGGTGAGCGTTGACGGCCCGGAGGATATCCACGACGAAATCCGCGGCGCCGGTGCATTCGAGCGCACCACCCAATCGCTGCGGATCCTGCGCGAGGTCGGCATGTCGACCACCGTGATGACCACGGTCAACGCCCTGAACCTGCGCCGGCTCGATGAGGTCTATCGCGTCGCCGATGAGGTGGGCGCGGCCCGCTGGCGTTGTCAGCTCGCCAAGCCGATGGGCAACATGGCAGCTGGCGATCTCGCCATCCGGCCACGGGATCTACTGACGCTACTCCCGAAACTCGCCGAGCTCGCCGATGAGGACGGCCCCAGCGTCGGCATCGGCGACTCCATCGGGTTCTTCGGACCGTACGACTCGCAACTGCGCGCCACGAGCTGGAAGGGCACCCCGCAACGCTGGGGCGGTTGCCAGGCCGGTCTGCGTGCCATCGGTATCGAGGCCAATGGCGGCATCAAGGGCTGTCTGTCGATGCAGGCCTTTGGCGGTGGGTCGGACCCGTTTCTCGAAGGAAACGTGCGCGAGCGATCGCTATCCGACATCTGGTTCGGCGAGCAGGCCTTCGCCTACAATCGTCAGTTCGACGAGGATGACCTCACCGGCTTTTGTCGCGGCTGCCGCCACCGGCGGGCTTGCCGCGGCGGCGCCAAGTGTGTGGCCGCCGCGGTCACCCAATGCGTCTCCGAGGATCCCTATTGCTATTACCGGGTCGCCAGCCTCGCCACCCGCTGGCCCGGTGTATTCGGTAAGGGCCAGGTCGCGGCCGCCGCTTCGGTCATCGGCATGGCCCTCGCCGGCTGCGGTGGGGTAGTGCTGCCCCTCGATAAGAACGATCCACCCCCGGGCGATCAGGATCAGATTTGCTACGAGCTCACCGGAACCGCCGTGCCCTGGTGCGAGCCCTGCGACGACCTCGATTGCACCGACGCCGAGCTGCCGGCCGACCTCCGGGATGCCTGTTGCGTGACCACGGATTACGGCGTGCCCCCGGAGCCGTGCGAGACGGTCGACTGCACCGCTGAGATCCCGGAGGCGACCCGGGCGGAGTGCTGCGCCATGCCTGAGTACGGCGTGGAGCCAGACCCGTGCGAGAACGTCTGCTGCGATTGCGACTACGGTGAGGCGCCGCCACCGGAGTGCTGCGCCATGCCTGAGTACGGCGTGGAGCCAGACCCGTGCGAGAACGTCTGCTGCGACTGCGACTACGGTGAGGCGCCGCCACCGGAGTGCTGCGCCATGCCTGAGTACGGCGTGGAACCCGACCCGGTTGACTGCACCGAGGTCGACTGCAGCGATCCGGCGCTCTCACCGGAGGAGGAGAGCTGTTGCGTTGGCCTGGACTACGCTGTGGAGCCGCCGCCGCCAGTCGAGATCGATTGCACGGAGGTCGATTGCGCCGACCCGGCTATCCCGGCCGACGCGGCCGAGCAATGTTGCTCCTGCGTAGACGTCTGTTGCGGCTGTGACTACGGCGATCTCCCTCCGCCACCGCCCGGTTGTTGCGAGGGCGAGCCCTAGGGCGGAGGGTCTTGGCGAGCAGCAGCAGCACGAGCCATCCCCCCCCTGAAAGAGGGGGCACCCCAGCGCAACCCCCAGGTACGTCACCCTCGCTCGGTGGCGGCGGTTCGTAGTCCTGCG
>JAUUZB010000107.1 GCA_030590185.1 Deltaproteobacteria bacterium | reverse complement strand
TGCCCGGTCGGCCGAGGCTGTGAACCGTGAAGGTGGTGGCGCAGTCGGCAGCGACCAGGGTCATGTCGTCGAGAAAGGCGATCCCGCCCACCGCTTCCGTGTGCGCGCCGAAGGTCGCGAGTGGGATGCCGAGGTCTGGATCCCAAACGTAGACGAAACGGTCAGCGCCGCCGCTGGCGATCGACTCCGCCCAGGCCACCGCGTTCACCGCGCCGTCGTGGCCCTCCGCCGGGTACAGCTCGCGGCCGTTCTCCACGCTCCAGGCCCGCAGGGTGCCGTCCTGGCCGGCCGACAACAGAGCCCGCCGGGAGGGCTCGAAGGCCACCGCGTTGACCTGTCCGTCGTGTCCCTCGAGGCGCAGCGGCTTGGTCGCCTTGCGGTCGAAGATACAGACGGCGCCATCGGTGCCGGCGGTGGCCAGCTGTCGACCCTGGCGCGAGAAGGCGACCGCCACCACGGCGGGGCTGCCGGTTGTCAGTTGGCGCACCTCCCTTTTCTTATCGACGTCAAAGACCCGCGCCGTGCCGTCCCGACAGCCGGTGAGCAGGTAGCGGCCGCTCGGGGAGACCGCCACCGCGTCGACGATCGCCGCGCAGGTCATCTCGCCGATGGTCTCGCTGCCGTCCGGCTTCCAGGTTTTGACTCCGCCGGAGATGTCGACCGTGACAAAGAAATCACCGTTGGGCGCATAGGCGACCGCGGTCAACTCGGCGCCAGCGTCGCGGCCGCCGAGCTCCGTTCCGCGTTCCGCGTCCCACACCCGCACCTTGCAGTCGAAGCCGACCGACACGACGTTCTCGTCGTTCGGGGAGAAGGCCACGCCGGTGACGTCGTAGTCGCCGTGCTTGCCGGACCAGAGCCGTTCCCCCTCTTCATCGGTGACCTTGAGAGTTGCGTCCTGGCCGGCGGTGGCCACCCGCAGACCATCGGTAGAGACCGCGATGGCGGTGATGGCGCCCTGGTGGCGCTCGACAGTCAGCAGGCGTTGGGCCGCGTCGTTGTCCCACAGGTGGAGCTGGCCGTCGGCGTCGCCGGTGGCGAACCGCGAGCCGCCCGCCGATACGCCTAGCGCGCGGACGGCGCCTTCGTGGGTGAAGGGGGAGCCGGCCCCGATTTGAAGATTTGCGCCCTCTGGAAGCTTCATGGGACCGGGGTTTATCACACCGCCGTGGGGCCTTCTGCCCTTTGTCGGGCGAGCGGGCCGTTGCATTTTCAGGGCACGGGGTTACTCTAGCCGGGATGCACCGGTTTCTCCTCCTCGCCGCGATGGTGACCCTGACCAGCGGTTGCAGCGCGGTCAAGTTGCTCTACGGCCAGGCCGACATCCTGATCGAATCCTGGGCCGACAAGTACGTCGAGCTCGACGACGCCCAAGAGGATATCGCCTACCGCAACGTCGACCGTTGGTTGGCCTGGCACCGCACCGCCATGTTGCCGCGCTATGCCGAGTTCATGCGCGGCGTCGCCCGCAATCATCACCGGGGAAACTACGACCGCGCCCGTTTTGATCGGGCCGCCCTCGAGGTGCGGCACCTGATGGAGGATACGGCGCGGGGCAGTTTCCCGCTGATGGCGGAGGTGCTGGTCACCCTCACCCCCACCCAGATCAACAGCTTTCACCGGAAACTCGAGGAGCGCGCCGACGAGGCCCGAGAGAAGTGGGCCAAGCCCTCGCCGGAGGTGATCGAGGACGGCATCGACAGGTTTGAGAGTATGCTCGAGATGTTCGTTGGCGATCTCACCGAGGCGCAAGAGCGAGATCTCCGGGCGCGCGCCCTGCCGCTCTACGACCGCGAGCCGCTTTGGATCGACAACCGCAGGCGTCGCAACGCCGCGGTGGTCGGCTTCCTGCGCAACGGGCCGAACCAGGGGGAGATCCAAGAATTCCTCGAGCCCTGGTTATTGCGGCCCTACGAGTTCTCGGCTGCCGGATATACAGACTACGCCGAGGGTTTTCGGCGCGACATCGAGGGCATCGTCTTCGAGGTGTTCGCCAGCCTCACCGTGGAGCAGCGCGCAACTCTGATCGAGTCGATGAACAGCTACGCCGACGACCTGGCGGACCTCGCCACGTCGAGCTGACCGGCCGGCTACTCGACCGGCGGCAGCCGCCCGCGCTTCTCGCCCTTCTCGGCCCAGAGCTCGAGCAAGCGCATGACGACCTCGGCGGCCTTCTCCATGTGCTGCACCGGGATCCACTCCCGTTTGCCGTGGTAGTTGTGGCCGCCGGTGAAGATGTTCGGCGTGGGTAGACCCATGAAGGAGAGCCGGGCGCCATCGGTGCCGCCGCGGATCGGGCACTTGTGGACCTCGATGTCAGCGGCGCGGATCGCCTCCTCGGCGATGGCCATCGCCTCCGGGCGCTGATCGAGGACGACCTTCATGTTTTTGTAGGAGTGCTTGATCTCGATTTCGATCTTGGACCCCGGGTGGGCCGCCTCCACGGCGCGCGCTTTTTCTTCGACGTAGCGCTCGAGCTCGGTGAGGCCGCTCATCTCGAAGTCGCGGATCAGGAACTTGACCACCGTGCCCTCCTCGTTGCCTTCGATGAGGCGGGGGTGGACGTAGCCCTCGCGGTTTCCCGTGGTCTCCGGGGAGAGGCCGTCCTTGGGCAGGCTGTCGATGAGCTCCGCGGCGAGCTTGATCGAGTTGATCATCTTGTTTTTGGCGAAGCCCGGGTGGACGTTGACGCCGCGAAAGGTGATGTCCATCGAGTCGGCGCAGAAGGTCTCATCCTCCACCTCACCGAGGCTCTCGCCGTCGAGGGTGTATGCCACCTCGGCGCCAAAGGCATCGAGATCGAATTCGGCGACGCCGCGGCCGATCTCCTCGTCGGGGGTGAAGCAGACCTGCACCGGGCCGTGGGGGATGTCGCCATTGGCCATGATCTGCTTTAGGGCCGCGATGATGATGGCGATCCCGGCCTTGTCGTCGGCGCCCAGCAGGGTGGTGCCGTCGGCGGTGACGATGTCGAGGCCCTTGCACTCGCCGAGGGGCGGGTCCTTCTCTGGGGTGAGTACGATCTCAGGATCCCCGGGGAGCGCCAGCGGTCCGCCGTCGTAGTTCTCGTGCACGATCGGGGTGACCTTCTCACCCGGCACCGCGTCGGAGACGTCGAGGTGGGCGATGAGGCCGATCGATGGGACTTTGCCGGCGCGGGGTGAGCCGGCGGGCAGGTTTTCTGGCAGGGTGGCGTAGAGGTAGCAATGATCGCTCAAGCGCACGTTGTCGAGGCCGAGCTCCTCGAGCTCTGTTTTGAGCTGCCTGGCGAGATCCCACTGGCGCTCACTCGACGGGGTGTTCTCGTTGGTCTCTTCGCTGGTGGTCCAGACGCGGACGTAGGAGAGGAAACGACGAAGCATGTCGTCGCGATCGATCTGATATTTCACTGCGGCCTCCGGCTCTGAAAAGCTCGGCGCCGCATCCTATGTCTGCGGTGGGGTGTCAAGGTTGGCGAAGGCCAGGCCTGCTCAGCAGGTCGTCGCTCGAGAATGCGGAGTTGTGCGTTCGCCTAGCTGTGATAGGCCGGGCGCAGGGCCCATCCACCGCGACGCCCGCCGACGCGATGCTGACCACCACCGCTTGCACCTTTGTCACCCTGCTTACCGGACTCAGCCTGGCCGGGCCGATCCCCCACAACCCGAACCCCTGGATCCTCCAGCGCGACTCGGACGGCATCAAACTGTGGCAGCGCGAGGTGCCGGACTCGGACATCCAACAGGTCAAACTGGAGGTGACCATCCGGGGCTCGTCGCGGCGAGTTTGGGACACCCTGCGCGATGTCGAGGCTGTCCCCGACTACAATCCCTACGTAGGCGAATCGCGTCTGATCGAGCAACAGGGGAACGTCCGCTACGTTTACCAGCGTTTCACCCCGCCCTTCGTGGACGATCGTGACCTGACCTACAGGGCGGTGGCCCTCGAGGATCACCAAACCGGCGTCTACGAACAGCTGATCACGATCGCCAACCAAAAGGGTCCGCCACCGCGTTCCGGGATCATTCGCGTCCAGGTGGTGGAGGCCCATTGGCTCCTCGAGCCCATCGGGTCGGACCGCACTCGGCTGCTCTATTGGATCCACACCGACCCAGGCGGATGGATCCCGGACTGGTTTTACAACTGGGGCCAACGCCGCAGCGTGCCGACGATGATCGACAGCTTTGAGAAGCGCGTGCTGGACCCGACCTGGCGGCCATGACGGTGGTACGCTTGGATGAACGTGGTATGCTGGCCGGCGAGATCGTGCAGGAGAGGCTGCGCTGATGACGTCCGGTTGGAGAGCGATGCGTCTGGGAGCGCCGTTGGTGTGGCTGGCGGCGTTCGCCGTCCCGTGTCTCCCCGCGGCAGTCGAGGCCGCGCCCACCGCGAAGCTCGAAAAGTCGGTTTTCTTCGCCGGTTTCTCCACCAATCAAAAGCGGGCGGCCTGGCACATAAAAATAGAGAGGTACGGACCGAGCGGACCGGGGCAGTATGTCGATCACTACGCGGTGATCCGCGTCGTCGAGGCCAAGTCCAACACCACCCTCGGCAGTTATCGTATCGGCAAGATCGTGCGACTCGACACGCGCGGCCGCCCAATTCGGATCAAGCTGGCCAAGATCATTGGCGCCAACCCGCTCTGGGCCGAGGCCGGCCGGGAGAGCGACTGGACCGCGCTCGAGAACGAGTACCAGTTTCAGGCCGCGCGCCTGTCGGCTGCTACCACGGTCGCCATTCGCCCGGATCCGGACGTGGAGCTCAGCGCCCGCGCCTCTGAGGAGGGCACGGTTCGGAGCACCGCCGGCGGCAATCTGCTCGGTTACATCCTGGCGATGGCCACCGGCCGCCGCACCGTGCTCGGTCGGTATCGCCACGAGGCTAAGGTCGGGCAACGGGTCTCCAGCAAGCTCGAGGTGTTGACCTCTCTCAATGGAGACTACGTGGCGGTGGTAAACCGCTTCGACATCAAAGGCGCCGATCCAGACCAGCCGGCGACGTTGACCTACGGCAAGATCGTAGCGCTCACCGAGTCCGGCGAGCGCGGGGGCGAGGGTACGATCTGGGTGCGCACCATGTGGGGCTGGAAGGAAATGACCCCGGAGCAGGAGCGCGTCTGGCGTGAATCACACACCCAACGGGTCGGCTTCGCGGAGATGATGCACCGGATGGCGGACGGCTCCTACTGAGCGGGCGGCCCGCAACGAGACACCATGCCCAGCGCTCCTCAACCCATCCTGCCCCGCGCCGCGCTCGTTGTCGGCACGGCGTTCATTCTGTCGCTGGCAGCCGGCGCCTGCAAACCTACCGAGAGCGCCGACCCCGCCCCCTTACGGTTGAGCATCACCGGCCTGATGTCCCCGGCCAAGGTGAGCGAGGAAAAGGCGGCCCTAGAGCGCTACTTTGGGGAGCTCTGGGGAGGGGCGGTGGAGGTGTCGGCGGAACGGGACGCACCCCGCGTCGCGGTGCAGCTCGCCAAGGGTGAGCTCGACCTCGCGATCTTCAGCCCGCTGCGTTTCGTGATCGCGCGCCGGGAGGTACCGGCCCTCGAGCCCTTTGCCCGGATCCTGCTCGGCGGCACCGGGTCGTACCGGGGCGTGATCGTGACGCGCAAAAACGGTGGCCCGACCTCCCTCGAAGCGCTACGCGGTAAGCGCGTCTGCTGGGTGGCCACCTCCTCGACCTCTGGGTTTCTTTACCCGCGGGCGCTGATGCGCAAGCAGGGAATCGACCCGGACACACACTTCTCCGAAGCCATGTACACCGGCAACCACCAGGATTCCCTGCGGGCGCTGGTGGAGAAACGCTGCGACGTAGCGGCGACCTTCCCGGCCGCCTACGAGCGCTACGGCGAGGACTTGCCGTCCGATGCCTTCCTGCCCATCGCGACCACCGAGTTGATCCCCTTCGATCCGATCGTGGCCCGCCCCGATCTCCCGGCCGAGCGGGTCGCGGCCCTGCGCGAGGCCCTGCTGCAATCGCGTCCGCCCGACGCCGAGTTGCCGCCGTCGCTGCGTCTCAAGGCTCTCAGCGGGTACGTCGGCGCAGGGATCGATGACTACGAGGAGGTTCGCCGGGTGCTAGCGGAGGAGCTCGCCGCTCGGGCGGCGGAGGCGCCGTTTTAGTAGGGTAGGGCAAGCGCTCGCGCCACGTTTACGCCCAGCCCACACCGGAACGACGAGCCGAGCGCCAGAGATTGGGAACCGAACGGGCAGACGCCGCCGCGCCGGAGAGCCTCCGCAAGGTCCCGGGGTTCCCGACGACTGTCGCGGCTCAGGCGGCCAGGGCGTAGATCACATACGGCAAGGAGCTCACCGCCAACGCCGCACCGAGCACCAACACGCACTGGGTGTCGTAGAGGCCCTCGAGCGAATCGACCAAGGTTTCCTCTATCTGTTCGATGCCGGTCTGTTCGAGCTCGGCGATGGCCGCCTCACGGTCGCGGCCAGTCGTGCTGGGTGTGATCGCCGCCGCCACCAGGATGAGCTGGAGCTTGAGCGCCACCCAACGCTCGAGCCGCTCCCCGATGGAGCGCGGCCGTTCCGCCTCAGCGAGCGCCACCTCGGCTCGCTCGCCAGCGGCCTGCCGCAGACGGCCCACTAACTCGGAGCGGGTGATCGGGCCGCTGCTCTCGGCCAAGCCACGCGACGCCCGCATCAATACGGGGCGCACAAAGGCGTAGAGGTATGCCAACAGGTTGCGCTCGGCGAGCTGTTGGGTCAGGCCGCCGAGGAGGCCACGCATCCCGCCGATGTAGGCGCCGGCCAATGAGAGGGACAACGCCACGACGGCCACCGAGACGATGACCAACCAGATCGGCAGTGGCTGCGCGGCCGCCCAACGGTAGATCGCAATCCCCCCGGCCAGGAGGGTCCCGAAGAACCCGAGCACGAAGAAGCCGCCTACCGCTCGTTTGACCCCGCTCCACAACACCGCGGGCACGATCTGGATCAAGGCAAGGAAGCCCTGACGCGCGTAGTCGTAGAGGCGGGCCTTGGAGTCGTCGGTGGTCATCCGGCCACCTCCTCTTTGGCCAGGCGATCGATCTCCTCCGGATCGAGGGCCGGGAGGTCGAGCGGCTCGGTTCGCTGCCGACGGCGAAGTAACAGCACGACGACCGCCAGCGCACCGATCACACCCAGCAGCACCACGGTCCCGAGCCCGAGTGCCCGTCGTCGTCGTCGTGTGGCCCCGTCGCGCGCCCGTTGGCGGAGATGACCGACGAGCGCAAAGGCGAGCGGTACCAGCGAGAGCAGGCCGAACATGAACGCGTCGTCGAACCGGCTGGAGATCAGGCTCACCACCACCTGTTGCAGGCCAAAGAGGGTGAGCAGCACCAGCACGATGCG
This sequence comes from Deltaproteobacteria bacterium, assembly GCA_030590185.1. The sequence goes on along the minus strand of JAUUZB010000107.1, from coordinate 1,116 downwards.
ACCCCAGCGGCTCTCGGAGAGCGCGCTGCCGAAAGTGAAGACGACTCTCCCCGCTGCGCTGCCGCTCATCGTAGGTGGTGCTCAGCCAGCCGAGGTCATGATGAAGACCGGCAGCTCGTGGAAATCCCGATAGACCGGGCGCAACCGGCTCGGCTCGTAGTGGCGCTCGATGTCGACGACCTTGCTGGATTCGCAGATCACACTCAGGGGCGCCGAGCCGTAGCAGCCGTTGCGCACGTTGACCAACAACCCAGTCTTGCCGGCGCTCAACAGGTCGAGGGCCAGACAGCCGTAGGCCATGGGTACGATCGAGTCCATGGCGTCCGGATCGCCACTGCGCACCAAATAACCGAGGCGCTGGTTGATCACGTCGACGCGCCGGCCGCCATTGTACGCCGGTGACAGCTCCTTGAGCTTGGCCGCCACCCGGTCACCGATGCCCCCGAGCTTGCGGTGACCGTATTGATCCGCCTCCTCGCCCTCGAAGCTCATCTCCTCACCGGCCATGGTCGCGCCCTCGGAGACGAGCACCACCGAATAGTTGCTCGGGTGCACCCGCATGTCATCCGAGAGGATCTGCACGAGCAAATCCATGTCGAAGGGATGCTCGGGAATGACGCATCGATCCGCGGCGCCGGCCATGGTGGGCAGCATGGCGGTGAAGCCCGCGTAGCGTCCGAATACCTCGATAACCAGGAAGCGCTCGTGGGAGCCGGCCGATGTGCGCAGCTTGCGAGCCAGCTCGATGGTCCGCGTGACGCAGGTCGAAAAGCCGATGCAATAGTCGGTGCCTGGCACGTCGTTGTCCATCGTCTTCGGAATCGCGACGATCCTCACGCCCTCGTCCTGCAGGCGCTTGGCGTAGCTGAGGGTGTCATCGCCGCCGATGGGAATGAGGTAGTCAATGCCGAGGAAGTCGAGATTCTTGAGGACCTCCGGTGTGAGGTCGTTGACCGGGTCGTTGTAACGGTCGCGGTATTGCTCTGGGACGGCCGCCTTCGGTAAATGGCTCGGCCGGGTACGCGACGTGTGCAGGAAGGTCCCGCCGGTGCGTCCCACCCGTGTGACCAGCTGGTAGGTGATCTCCCGCACGTATTTTTCGTTGGGCGCGTCGGC
>JAUUZB010001159.1 GCA_030590185.1 Deltaproteobacteria bacterium | reverse complement strand
CGTGCCGAGGTCGCGCCGAGCTCGGTGGGCCAGAAGCGTATCTCGAGCTGGAAGTGCTCAGAGAGCTCCACCGGCGAGGGGATTTCGGTCGCCACCACCTCGAAGGGCAGCGCGAGATCGGTCTCCCCCGCATCCTCGGCATCCGCCGAGAGGATGATCCTGGCTTCGAGATCGGTGATGACCAGCCGACCGCAATTGGTGACCGCAATGGTCCGGATGCTCTCGGTACGAATCGTCTGCTCACCGAAATCGATCCCCTCCGGCCGCAAACAGACGTCGCTGGCCGCGCCGAGGATTTCCTCGGTGCCACAGCCGGCGAGGGCTGCGATGGCGAGGGACGCTACCAGGATTCTCGTGAAGACGTTCGAGACCATTGCGAAAACTCCTTCTAGGGGTGCCACCTCGGGGGGTTGTGACCTACCCGGCGCCGGTTGGCAACCCGAAGCGAAACCATAGGTCAACGCCCGTCGATTGGGAAGCGGAGGTTGGCAGCCTGCCTACAAAAAGACGATTGAAATCATTGAATTTATTGACGAACGACACCCCTTGGGGAATGCGGGGACGAGGATTGTGGGGGTATTGCGAAGGGTCCGGGCGAGTCCCCTATTATAATGTTACGGGGTGACCCGCCGCCGCCGCCAAAACACCTCGATAACGAGCACGGCGATCGCATCCTAGCGAGTCGAGGGTTGCACTCGTCCCAAGGGCCACAGTCGGACCGGGCTGGGCGGCATCGACGCGTGTGCTCTCCTTGCCCCATCGGTAGCCTGTCGCAAGTGGCTCGTTTTTCTGTGGGCGTGCCCCCGCGCGCTGCGCGCGCGGGGTCGGCCTCTCTACGGGGTCGGCCTTCGGCCTCCGTCTCGCGCTTGGGCGCGAGACCGGGCGCGCCACTGGCGCGCCCGCCCTCCGGTCCGCCTCACGCGAGGCGCGGCTTCGCCGCGCCTCCCTTCGGGTGTGGCTAGGTGCTGGCGCCGGTGAGCAGAGAACATCCCGATGAGGCGTGGGCAGCGTCAAACAGGCGCACCCTGGCATGATTTCGTGGACCCATCGATTTGGCTCGGTAGCCAATCTCAACGTACATCTCCATGTCGCCGCGACGGAGGGCGTCTTTGTCGAGACCGAGGGCGGGGTCCTCGAGTGGCACACACTGCCGGAGCCTTCGAGCGGCGACGTGGCGGATATCGCCTGGGAGACCTGCTTGCGCGTCACCCGAGCACTCCAACGGCGTGGGATTTGTTTGCTCGGCGAGAACGACGATGTGGACGAGCTGGCCGAGCGAGAGCCGCTGTTGGCGGCCTGTTCCTCGGCGTCCATCCAGGAGTTCATCGCTACCGGTCAACGCGCGGGACAGCGCATGATGCAGATGGGTGTCGTCGTTGCCGATCACGGTCTAGGCGCCCTGAAGGGGCCCGCGCACGGCTTCAACCTCTTTGCCGGGCGTTGCATCCCTGCTTTCGATCGGAAGAAGCGAGAGCACGCTTCGAGAGTGACGGCAAATTGCTATTGGTGTCGGGCCTTGGCCCCCGCCCGGGGTGAGATGAGCGGCGGCAGGGAGTTGAGGTGGCGGCCGGTCGAGATGGGTCGGGCCGAGGATGCCGCCCGTCGGCGCCTTGCGAAGGTTGGCCGCCCCGTCGATACTAGATTGTCATGCGCGGGTTTGGGAATATTCAGATGGGCCTCACCCGGCGGCATCTCAGCATGCCGCTCGTTGGCCTCCTCCTCGTCGGTTGCGGGCGGAGCGGCTTTGACAGCGATGACCGTGAGCGCCTCGAGGAGGCCTCCAACGCCGTCGACCCAACGTGGGCGAGCGCCATGACCGACGTCTGGGCCCCCACCGCGGACGCCGTCATGGATACCAGCGCTGGCACCATCCTCGGTCTGGATGGGGGAGCGTTCGACTTTCGGATCGTCGAGCAGCCCGGCTCAACCTTCGAGCTCGGGGTTTTCGTGTTCCAGGGTGTGGAGATCAGCCAGGATGTGACCGTCACGGTGACCGGCGATCGTCCCCTGGTGTTGTTGGCCGACTATCTCCAGATTTACGGCGCCCTCGACCTGCGCGGGGGGCAGGGAGCCCGGGAGAGCCCCGGGCCGGGCGGTTTCGCCGGCGGGGTTGGGATCGGAGGGGATGGCGAGGGGCCCGGCGGCGGCGGCGCTGGGACAGTCGGCGTCGGCGTGCAGGACGGCGGCGGCGCGGGCGGGGGCTTTGGCACCGCGGGGGGAGACGGTGGCCAGGCCGTCGGTGGAGTGGGCGGCTCGACCCACGGTACCGCGGAGCTCGTACCGCTGGTCGGAGGCTCCGGAGGAGGTACCGGTGGCGAGGGCTACACCACCACGGCCGGCCCGGGGGGCGGCGGCGGTGGCGCGGTTCAACTGGTCGGCGCTCGCTTGGTAACGATTACGGGAGTGGTCAACGCCGGTGGGGCCGGCGGCTCGACCAGCTCGACCGCGGATGGTAGCGCCGGCGGCGCGGCCGGGGGCGGGAGCGGCGGCGCGATTCTAGTGGAATCCATCGACGTGATCGTCACCGGCGTGCTCGCGGTCAACGGAGGCGGAGGGGGGGGCTCG
>JAUUZB010000131.1 GCA_030590185.1 Deltaproteobacteria bacterium | reverse complement strand
CCTGGCTCGTAAACTCCACCGGGACAGCGGACGGGTGTGGGTCTTCATGTCGGACGGCGAGTTCCAGGAGGGCCAAACCTGGGAGGCGATCGCCGCGGCCGCGTTCCACCAACTCGACAACCTGTGCGTGCTGGTGGACAAGAACGACCAACAGTGCGACGGCCCCATGACCGAGGTTATGGCGATTGAGCCGCTCAGCGCGCGCCTCGAGGCCTTTGGCGCGGCCTGCCACACGGTCGACGCCCACGACGTGGCTGGTCTCGTTGACGCCGCCGCGGTCGAGCACCCGGGCCGGCCCTTGGTCATCATCGGGCGATCCGATCCCTGCCGCGGCATCGAGCTGCTGCGGGCGCGGGCCCCCAAGCTCCACTACGTGCGCTTCAAGAGCGACGAGGAGCGACGCGCCTACGCCGAACGGCTGGCCGAGATGGAGGCGCAGCCGTGATGATGGAGCTCGTCTCCCGACCCCACGCCCACAACCTGGTGCGCTTTGCCACGGGGACGCCCGAGGTTGGCGTGCTCTCCGCGGACCTGACCTCCTCCTGTGAGGCGGACGACTTCCGCGCCGCCTTTCCGGAACGCTTCTTCTCCCTCGGCATGGCGGAGCAGAACGCCCTTAGCTTTGCTGGAGGTATGGCGCGCGAGGGGTTCGCGCCATTCTTTCACACCTTCGCGGTGTTCATCTGCCGGCGGGCCTTTGACCAGCTCGCCATGTCGATCGCCTACCCCAACTTGCCGGTGCGGCTGATAGGATTCCTGCCGGGGGTCACCACACCGGGCGGCGCCACCCATCAGGCGATCGACGACCTGGCCCTGATCCGCACCTTGCCAAATTTCACCCTGCTCGAGTGTGGCGACGCCACCGAGGTGGAGTCCGTGCTGGAGGTCGCCCACGCCGTGCCCGGCCCGGTCTACGTGCGCATGTTGCGGGGCGAGGTGCCGCGCCTGTTCCCGGCGAGCGAGCCGATGCGACTCGGCGTGCCCCGGGTCCTGTCACAGGGCACCGACCTGGCCTTGATCACCAGCGGCATCAGCACCCTCGAGGCGCTGCGGGTCACTGGCCGACTCGCCGAGGCCGGGATCGGGATCACCCACCTACACCTCTCGACCCTCAAGCCGTTCGCCGCCGAGCCCGTGATTGCGGCAGCGACCGCTGCCCGAGCCGGGGTCATCACCCTGGAGAACCACACCATCATGGGAGGCCTCGGCTCCGCCGTCGCCGAGGTGATGGCCGAGGCGGGTGTGGGCAAGCGGCTCATACGCCTCGGCCTGCGTGACACCTACGCCCATGGCGGCAGTCGCGACTATCTGCTCGCCCACTACGGCCTGGACGCCCATGCCCTGCTCAATGCGGCGGAGCAACTCCTCGACCAACCGCTCGGCCTGCGCCCCTTGGAGATCAACGAGCTCTCCCCTGCCCCGGTTGACCCGACCGCCAAGGCGGAGGACCTGTAGTGATCGAGCCGCGACAGCTCGACCTGAGCGGCGAGCGGATCGTAGCAAGCTACCGCTTCGCCGCCGACGGGACCGAGGCGCGCGCCATGGCGGAGACGCTCTGCTTCGAACAGACGGTGGAGCTCCCGCCCGCCCACGTGCCGGCCGGTGACATCCGCGAGCAAATAGTCGGACGGGTCGAGTCGCTGGAGCCTAGCGGGCCAGACCACAGCGAGGCCCGGATAAGCTTCGCGGTCGAGGCAGCCGGCGCTGAGCTGACGCAGCTCCTCAACCTCCTGTTCGGCAACAGCTCGATCAAACCTGGGATCCGACTCACGGCCTGCGCGCTGCCAGACAGCCTCCTGGCCACCTATCGCGGGCCACGCTTCGGGGTCAGCGGTTTACGGGAGCGCCTGGGCGTGCCGGCGCGTCCCTTGCTGTGCACGGCGCTCAAGCCGATGGGCCTTTCCCCGGCCCAGCTCGGGGAGCTGGCCTACGCCTTTGCCAAGGGCGGTATCGATCTGATCAAGGATGACCACGGCCTCGCCGATCAGTCCTTCTGCCCCTTCGAGGCTCGGGTCGAGGCCGCAACAGCAGCGGTGGCGCGGGCCAACGCCGAGACCGGCGGACGTTGCGCCTATCTGGCAAACGTCACCAGCCGCGCGGACCAACTCGTGGCACGCGCCCGCTTCGCCGCGGCGGCTGGGGCGGGCGGTCTATTGATCGCGCCCGGCCTGGTCGGGGTGGAGGCCATGCGCCAGGTCGCAGACGACGATCGCATCGCTCTGCCGATCCTCAGCCATCCAGCCCTCCAGGGTGGCTTCGTGGTCTCGCCCGACTGCGGCGTGAGTCACGGGATCATCTTCGGCCTGTTCAATCGACTGGCGGGCGGCGACGCGGTGATCTTTCCCAACCACGGTGGTCGCTTCGCCTTCACCGCCGAGGACTGTGCCAGCCTGGCCACCGCCTGCGCCGCGCCCCTGGGAGAGCTCCGGCCCATCTTCCCGGTCCCCGCCGGCGGCATGAGCCTGGCGCGCGTGCCGGAGATGGCGCGCTTCTACGGCCCGGACGTGATCTTCCTGATCGGCGGTGACCTGCATGGCCACGGGCCAGATCTAGTAGCGACCTGCCAGCGGTTCCGCGCCCTGCTCGACGAACAGGCGTGAGCAACGTGACGACGCAGACCGAGCCCCTCGCGGGCCGCCTCGCCCGCGCTAGCCAATGGCTAGCCGATTGTGAGGCGGTGGTGATCTTCACCGGCGCCGGCATCAGCACCGACTCGGGGGTACCGGACTTCCGTGGACCTGACGGGGTGTGGACCCGCCGGGACAAGGGCTTGCCCCCGCCGCGCTGGAAGGTCAACCCGGACCAGGTGCTGCCCAACGCCGGACATCTCGCCGTGGTGGAGCTCCAGGCCCTGGGCAAACTGAGGCTCCTGATCTCACAGAACGTCGACAACCTGCACCTGCTGTCGGGCATCGAGCCGGATCGTATCGTAGAGCTGCACGGCAACGGCGCGCTGATGAAGTGCCTCGCCTGCGACCGACGCTTTGCCCACCCTGATATCGGCTGGGACGAATCGCGCTTCGGCAGGGGCTACCGTACCCAGCAACCGGTCGAGGGCTAACCGGCCTGTGCCTGCGGTGGTCGCCCCATCTCCAGCGTGGTCAACTTCGGCGATCCGATGCCCAGCCGGGAAATCGATCTCGCCGAGGCGGCGAGCGCGGCCTGCGATCTGTTCATCGTGGCGGGCTCCTCGTTGTTGGTCTCGCCGGCCAATGGCTTCCCAGAGCAGGCCCTCGAGGCCAGCGCCCGCTTGATCATCATCAACCGAGAGCCGACGCCGATCGATGGCCGCGCCCACCTGTCGTTTCGGGAGGGGATCAGCGACGTGCTGCCGGCCATGGTGCGCGGGGCGAGGGACTAGCTCGTGGTGTGAGACGGGCGGCCGGGCGGGATCGACCGTGAGGAGGGGGGGGGGCGAGCACGACCCCGGACCAGCCCGGCCGATAGCCTACCTCGGCGACGCCGCTGGCGCGCTCTTCAACCGGGCGCCGGTGGAGAGGGCGCCGATCAGCCCGACCAGGCGAGCCTCGATCCGTGGCGAGCCCAACCGAAAGGCGATCGCCAACCGGGCGCCGTGCTCGCCGCGCTGCGGCGGCTCCACCCTGACCATCACCCCGGGCATCTCGATCTCGTCACCACCGTGGATCAAGGTGATGCGTACCGCGCGCCCCACCGGCGGGATCTTTAGGCAGCGCAACAGAAGTCCGCCACGGGAGAGGTCAACCGCTCGGGCCGCAAAGGAGCGGCCGCCGTAGCGTAGCTTGGCCTCGAGGTCACACCCGAAACGTCGAAAGACGCGGCTGCCATCGCTGCCGAGGCGAAGCTCGTTGAGCACCGCGATGATGGTGGCCGGTGAATCAGCGCGCGAGCAGATCGCGCACAGCTCCGGCAGCGGAGGCCGCGGCGCGCGGGGTGGCGCGAGGTAGACCACCGGCACGGCGGCCATGCCGGGGCAGCGCCGGAAACGGTCGGCGAAGGCGAGATCACCGCTGGCGTCCGCGCCGAGGTCGTAGATCACCCCGTGGTGACTGCTACGCTGGGTCTCCTCGAGTGCGTGGCGCGGGTGGCTGGAGACGTCGGCGCGGTAGCCCCATTCCACGAGTACGCCAGCGAGCTCCTCGGCGAACGCCTCGTCGGTCGAGACCACCCGAACCCGCACGCGGGCTTCGGTCGCTTCGTCCGGGCCGACCGTATCGGCCGAGGCCGGGCTCGCGGCCCGGAGCAACTCGGTCTGAACCGCGGTGACCACCCGCGCCGACCGATGGGGCGCCACCAGGATGTCACAGGCGCCGATGGAAACCGCCGCCCTTACCCGCGCCGGGTCGAGCTCATCACAGGTGGCGATCACGGGCACCTGGCTGGCGCGCTCACCCCAGGAGAAACCGAGCGCCCCGGACAAGAGGCCCTGGGCGTTCAGATCGACCAGCACCACATCCGGTCGCCCCCGCAGGGCCCGTTCGAGGGTGACCACCGAACCGGCCGTATCGATCTCGTTGCCCGCACCGCTCAAGGCCTCCGCCAGGGTCGCGTTGTTGGCGGGGCCACCGTAAATAACCAACCTGGGCGCGGTCGGCAGCCGGTCCAGGCTGCCGCGCATCTCCCGCACGGCTTCGGTCGCGAACAGGCCGCGCACGAAGGAAGCGACCGCCAGGGAGAGCCCCTTGGGACTCGGCGCGCAGCGCGTGAGCGCTGCCAACATCTCGCCGGCGTCCGCGAAGCGCCGTTCCGGTCGACGCTCCAACGCCCGTAGGATGATCTCCTCGATCTCGGGCGGGAGGTCACGCACGATCTTGCGCGGTCGGTGGACCTTACCCCGGGCCGCGTTGCGCAGAAATTTCGAGGTGCGTTCCGCCTCGAAGGGGCTGATGCCACAGACCAGCTCATAGAGGATGATCCCCACGGCATAGAGATCGGCCCGGTGATCCGCGGGCTCGCCACGCAGGACTTCGGGGGCCACGTAGCCCTTGGTACCGAGCACGCCAACCTCTGGGTCGACGCGACCCGCACCAAGCAGGCTGGCGACGCCGAAATCAGCGAGTTTTACCTCGCCGGAAAAGGCGACCAGGATGTTCGAGGGTTTGACGTCACGATGCACCAGTCGCAGGTGCTTCTGAACGCTGTCCCGGAGGCCGTGAGCATAGACGAGGCCCTTGAGGATCTCACCGATCACGTGCAGGGCGATGAAGCGGGGCAACGGCTCGTCGCCGTGGCGACAGGTGATCTCGTGCAGGTCACAGCCGTCCACGTACTCCATGGCGATGAACGGCTCGTCACCCTCGACGCCCGCCTCGAAGGTGCGCACCACGTTTGGGTGCTCCAGCATGGCTAGTACGTATGCCTCACGGCGGAACCGTTGCATCGCCTCGCGGTCGGTTGCGATCTCGTGGTGCAACAGCTTGAGCGAGAAGGTACGATCGCCGTAGGCGGGGTGGATGTGGCGGGCCTTGAAAACTTGAGCAGCACCGCCGGTGCCGACCTGACCGAGCAGGTGATAGCTGCCGAAGAACTCCCTGGGCGGTTTGGGCTGCACGGGGGCAGCCTAATGGACGGTGGCGGGGGCGGCAACGGGGGCGGGGGCAGTCTCAATCCGGGCGGGCGATGGCTACGCCGTAGAAGTAGCGTACGAGCTCGGCTAGGGGGACGCTGAAATTTCCGTCGCCGGGGCGGCAACCCCACGGGTTGCGGATCTGGACGTAGCGCTCGCCGTTACGCTCCTCGGTGCCGATCACCGAGTAGGCGTGATCGGCGACCAGGCTGGTGTTGGCATAGGGACGGCCCAGGGAGTCCGGGTGGGTCCAGGCGAGCACCGGCTCGTCGTTGCGTTCGGCGCGTCGCAGTTGGCTCCAGATGGCGTCGGCACCCATGGCGGCCGGGTCGAAATGGCGGCCCTCCCGGCCGAGGATCGCCTCGAATACCTCGCAGGCGTAGCCGCTCTGGATGCCATCGAACCCGCCCTTCCAGGCGGCGTAGGCCTTTTCCAGCAAGGGGAACCACAGCTCCATCGCCCCGGGGTTGCGGGTGTTGGAGCTGGCGCCGTAGAGCGGGCGGCCCCGCTTGGTGTAGAGCTCCCGGGTCACGGTGATCGGAACATCCACGTACTGGCCAGCGATCCGGTCAAAGGCCTTGAACCGTACCGTCACCGTGCCGTCGTCATTCTCGCTGAACAGCCGGCGGATGGCGTCGGGATCGCGGGCCGCGATGGAGGCTACGCCACCCACCAGGTAGCAGTCGCCCACCGCGCCCTGGGTTGGATCGTTGGCGTCGATGCCGTCCATGAACAGGTCCCCGCCGTAGGGGCGGAGGGTCGGCGCGAACCTGCCGCCCACCTCATCGTGGCCGAGGGGTGGCTCGAACGGGTCGCCGGGCCGAAGCTCGGGCGGGGCCACGAGAAAACTCCAGCTCTCGGTGAGGTTTGGGTTGTGGTTGCCATCGGAGGCTGAGATTTCAAAAGTGTCGCCGGCCACGCCCGCGAGGCGAGCGCCCGCGGGTAGCAGCCCGTCGTCATCGAGGGTGAAGGTGACCGCCTCGCCCGTACGCCGGTTGGTGAATTTCAACTGGGCGCCGGGCTCGCTGACCTTCGGGTTTTGCGAGACACTCGTGAAGGAGAAGCCGCCATTGTCGTCCGGCACCAGGCGCAGGGCCTGTTGGGCCACCTCGGCGCGTCGGCCGTCCAGGCTTGCGGTGCCGGTGACCCGCACCGACACGACGTCGACCTCCTGGCCGCGCCGGCCGTGCAAGCGGACCCGGTCCCCCTCCTCGCCGCTCGCCACCGCCATCCGAAAGTGCCCATCGGCGTCTGCCTGCACCCGGCTGAAACTGTCCGGATGAAGGCTCGGCCCAAAGGGCGCGGCGCTGAGGTTCTCCGCCTCCACCTCGGTGTTGGGAAGGGTTTGGCCCTCCAGGATGACCTGGTCCCCGGCACGGGAGAACTTGACGTCGGAGATCGACATCGTTGCTAGCTCGGATTATCCGCACCAACGGCCAGGGCGTCCTCGATTTGTGCCACGGTAAAGGCATCAGGCCCGTAGCGGCCGAGGATCACCGGTCGACTCTCACCGCTGGCGAGCAGGAAAGCGCCCCGGTGACCAGGCACGAGAAGATAGTCCCCTGACGGCTTGTCGACCTCGATCTCGTCGGCGCTCACCCCCCTCAAGGTTCGCGACACCTGGAGCATGAGCCGTTGCGCTGGCCGGTCCGAGGCCGCACCGATCGGCCGGGACAAGTTGCCTACCGCAGAATCTGCCTCCGGCTCATCCGCGAACACCGCGGTCTGCCACTCTTTGGTCAGCGGATTCCAGAACGCCTCGACCTCGGCCACGACCACGGTGGCGGCCTCGTTCAAGAGCTCATCGAGTGGTTGGGGTGGGATAGCCACCCCTATTGCTTAACCCATGGGAGGGCCGGAGGCGAGGTCGGAACGATCTCTGAGCCGGGCGAGTGGCTCAGCGACAGAGGGTACAGCCGTTGCCGTAATCATCGCACGCGTACGGCGCGGTGCAGTCGTCGCTGGTCACGCAGAGCGCCTCGCAAACCTTGCAGAGGTTGCGCTCGCAGGCCTCTGAGTCGTTGCAGTCCGCGTCGGCGTTACAGGTGACGGGCTCTCCGTCACCACAGGCTCCGAGCATCAGTCCCGCCGCCAGTAGGATCACAACCGTGATGCGTCTCATGCCGTTCCTCCTGCGTCACTTCGGCTGGGCGTTGATCATATCGGTGGCCCGCAATTCCTGAACCCCGGCAGGTTTTTCGAACAGGAACTTATCGTCCGAGACCTGCGCATTGAACTGGAGGTCGGTGAAGCGATACTCGGTGCGGTAGCCCAGGGAGTCGAAGGTGGTGGTCATCACCACCCGTTTGCTGACCGGATCGATGACTAGCGCTACCCGCTCGATGTTGGCCAGCGGCTCCTTGGGGACCAGCTCCACCACCACCTCGTT
>JAUUZB010000226.1 GCA_030590185.1 Deltaproteobacteria bacterium | reverse complement strand
TCGGCATCACCCACACCCGGGACAACGAGCTCGACATCTTCCTCGAGTTCGTCGACGGCACATCTACCAGCCACTGCGTCGAGTTGAGCACCGATAACGGCAGCTACCTGGACAATTACGTGGGTACGATCTTCGACGATGAGGCGGCGACCGACATTACCATGGGCACCGCGCCCTTCACCGGTTCCTTCCGACCCGAGGGCTCGTTGTCCGACCTCTACGGCCTGCCGATGAACGGTACCTGGACGATCTTCGTCAGCGATGATGGCACCGGCGACAACGGGACCCTCAATTACTGGACCCTCGACCTCGGCCCGTTTTCGCCCTCCATCATTCAAACCTGCACCATGGGTGGTGACGGTTGCCTCGATTGGGTTCAGGACACTGACTGCGCAGCAGGCGGCGACTATTGCGCCGACGCCAGCGGTACCGCTCAGTGCCTGCCGTGCACGGACAGCTGCCCGGTCGGAGGCGAGGTGCGTTGCGACGCCGACCGGCTCGAGACCTGCACGCCCAACGCCCAGGGTTGCTACACCTGGAGCCTGACCACCAACTGCGCGGCGAACGGCGATTTCTGCGACGCCGGCTCGGGCACCCCGATCTGTCTGACCCCGGCGGGTGAGGATTGCACGAACGCCATCCCGTTGACCCTGGGGACGACCACCGCCACCTGGGTCGCTCTTTTCAGGGACTACATGCTCACCGCTCCCTCCTGCCACACCACCGGAACCCTCGAGGGGCCGGACGTGGTGTTCGAGTACACCGCCACCTACGACGGCCTGGTCGAGTTCTCCCTGGTCAAGCCCACCAGCAACCGCTTCACCGCGGTGGTCTCCGCGGCCGCCTGCGGTAACCTGACCGAGCTCGCCTGTGTCTCGGAGTACAGCGCCGCGACCTTGGCCACGACCTTCCCGGTGCAGGACGGCGCCACCTATGTCATCTACCTCAGTTACACGAGCTCCGGCAGCCAGGCCCTGCCGAACCCGGTCGAGATCACCATGTCCTGCTTCAACGCCTGTATCTCGGGGGCGCAGCAGTGCGCCGGGGATTCCATACAAACCTGCGCCACGCTGCCGAACGGCTGCCTGGGCTGGCTCGACACCACCGACTGCACAACCACCGGCGATCTCTGCGATGCCAACACCGGCACGCCGGTCTGTGTTCCTTGCCTCGATCAGTGTTCGGTCGGCGGCGCGACCCGGTGCAGCGGCACCGCCGTTGAGACCTGAGAGGTAGGGGGACTCGGTTGCCTCGATTGGGCAGTCACCGGCGACTGCCTCGACAGCGGCGAGCAGTGCGAGGACAGCAGCGGCGTTGCCACCTGCTTTACTGCCTACGCCGAGGACTGCTCCTCCGCGGCCGTGTTGAGCGAGGGGGTCAACACCATCAATTGGGTGGCATTCAACCAGGACTATATGCCGGATCCGGTCCCCTGCACCGCCGCCTACGCCAACGACGGCCCGGATCTAGTAGTGCAGTACACCGCCCAGAGCACCGGCTTCTTGGAGATCTCCCTCGCCAAGCCGGCGTCGACCCTCTACACGCTGCTCATCGCCGATGGCGCCTGCGGCACCGTGACGCCGGATATCGATTGCATCTCGGAGTACAACGCTTCGACCATGGGCGGCCTCATCCCGGTCTTCGCCGCCACCACCTACTATTTTTACCTCACCGACACGGTCTCCGGCGCTGGCGGGTTGCCCAACCCGGTGGTGGTTACGGTCGAAGAGACGGGGTGCCCGAACGGTACGGCCGGCGATAGTTGCGCCTCCGACGGCGAGAGCCAATGCGGGCCGTTCGAAGCCCTCGGGGTCCGCGCGCCGGCGTTGCCTATCCCGGACGGCGTCGGATCCGCGAGCGGCTGTGGGTCGGCTGGCGCCGTCTTCGACAACATCACGATCACAGACACCCAAACGGTAGGGGCGGTGACCATTGGTCTCGATGTCACCCACGGGGCGGCCGCAGACCTCGACATCTTTCTCGAGTTTGTCGAGGCGGACACCACCAGTCATTGCGTCGAGCTGAGCAGCGACAACGGCGGCAGCGGCGCCAACTACGCCGGCACTGTCTTCGATGATTTGGCCGCCACCTCCATCACCACTGGGTTTGCACCTTTCACCGGGGTCTACCGCCCGGAGGGTTCCCTGGCCTCCCTCACCGGCCTAGCGATGAACGGCACTTGGACCCTGTGGGTCAGCGACGACGAGGCCACGTTCGAAGGGACCGTGAACTACTGGGGCGTGCTGATCGACAGCCTCGATACGACGATTATCGAGACCTGCACCGCGGCGGGTGACGGCTGCCTCGACTGGGTGCAGGGATTCGACTGCGCCACCGGCGGTGCGTATTGTAATGCCGGCACCGGTGTTGCGCAGTGCCTCACCTGCCAGGATGCCTGTCCGCTGGTTGATGATACCCAGTGCAGCGGCGAGGTGATCGACACCTGCACCCTCAACGCCCAGGACTGCGTCGACTGGGTCGCCGGGATCGACTGCTCCGCCACCGGCGACTTCTGCTCCATGGCCAGCGGCGCCGCGGTTTGCGTGGCCTGTTTTGATACTTGCCCGGCCGATGGCGACAAACAATGCAATGGCACGGTGATCGAGACCTGCTCGGTGGGCGCCAGCGGTTGTCTGGAGTGGGCGGTGGGTGCTGACTGCGCCGCGGTCAGCGGCCAGGTCTGCGAGGAGAGCGGTGGCACCGCTGCCTGCATCGTCTGCGAGAGTGACTGCGCGACCGAGGGGGAATCTCGGTGTGGCCGCGACGACTACATCCGGTCCAGCACCCCGGCGCTGGCTATTCCAGATGGCGGTGGTTCTGCCACCACCTGTGGTGGCGCCACGATCTATGTTGCGGACGAGATCACCACCAGCGGCAGCAACCCGATCAACGACGTCAACGTCAGCATCGATATTAGCCACAGCTACGTCAGCGACCTGGACATCTTTCTGAAGTTCGTCGACGACACGGGGACGTCCCGCTGTGTCGAGCTGAGCACCGATAACGGCGGCAGCGGCAACGACTTCATCGACACGGTCTTTGATGACGAGGCGGCGACCGCGATCACTAGCGGCAGCGCCCCGTTCACCGGCGACTTTAGGCCGGAGGGGACGCTGTCAACCTTCGACGGACTGTCCATGAACGGCACCTGGACCCTCTACGTGAACGACGACGTAGGCATGGACGCCGGGATCCTCAACGACTGGAGCCTGCGCATCGCGAACGCCGGCGCGGTCATCGAGACCTGCACCTTGCTGCCGAGCAACTGTCGCGCGTGGGTTAGCGGCACCGACTGCGCCGCCAGCGGAGATTTCTGTGAGGACAGCAGCGGCTCGGCTTCCTGCGTCGCCTGCCTCGATGCCTGCCCGGTGGGCGGCGACACGCACTGCTCCGGAGAGGTGATCGAGACGTGCGGCGCCGGCGGTCTCGGTTGCCTCGAATGGGCGGTGTCGAGCGACTGCCCGGCGATCAATCTGGGTGACGTCTGCGACGACAGCTCTGGCACCGCCGCCTGTGTCACGCCGTTGGGTGACGACTGCACCACGGCCTACCCGCTGGTGTTCGGCGTCAATGTGGTGGCCTGGCTCGCCTATGACATGGATTACATGGCGACGCGCCCCTCCTGCCAGACCACGGGAACGACCCTCGGCCCGGACGTGGTGATGGAGTACACCGCCGCGAACAGCGGGACCATCGACCTAATCATCGACAAGCCGGCCTTCACCCGTTACAGCTTGGTGGTCTCGGAGGCCGCCTGTGGCGACCTGACCGAGTTGCTCTGTGATACGGAATACGTCGCCACGACGCTGGGCGGCAGCTTCCCGGTCGCCGCTGGTTCCACCTACTTCATCTACATCACGGACACCGATAGCGGCTCGAGCCCGCTGAGCAATCCGCTGGTGGTTACCCTCGGCTGCGCTCCCTCCTGCCCGGCGATGGGCGATCAGCAGTGCAACGGTGACGCTATCGAGACCTGTCAGGTGGGCGCCCTCGGCTGTCTGGAATGGCAGGTGACCCAGGACTGCTCCGCCACCACCGAGGTCTGCGAGGACTTCGGTGGAGTGACCCCCTACTGCAACATTTGCAACAACCGCTGCGCGGTGGACGGCGAGACGCAGTGCAACGCGGAGGTCATCGAGACCTGCTCGCCCGACGGGCTCGGCTGCCTCGACTGGGATCCCGGGACCGATTGCGCGGGCCTCGGTGACATCTGCGTCGATGGTTCTGGCAGCGCGGTCTGCGTCACGGCGGCTGGTTCCGACTGCGCGGATACCTTTGTGCTGGCGGCGGGGGAGAACGAGGTGGTTTGGAACGCGACCACGCGGGACTATCTCATCTCTGCGCCGAGCTGTACCGGCTCCTCCCTGACGGGTCCGGACGTGGTGGCGGAGTACACCTCAACCTCAATCGGCGCCGGCTTTGTCGACGTGACCATGGATAAGCCGACCAGCACCCGCTACGCGATGGTGGTCTCGGATTCGACCTGCGGCACGGTGACCGAGCTGGCCTGCTACTCGGATTACACCAACGACACCATGGGCGGGAGGATCCTGGTCACCGGTGGCACGACCTACTACTTCTACGTGGTCGACACTGTCCACGGCGTTGCCCCCCTGGAAAACCCGTTCACCTTGACCATCGATGAGACCGACTGCGCGACCTTCAGCGCCACGCCGTCGGATGAGCTCCCTCAGCATGGGTCGGTCACCAACTCCCTGTCCCCCGTGCTGAGCGTCGACTTCGACGGGCCGATCGACACGAGCATCGGCATGATCTTCGTCACCGGCGACATCTCTACCAGCGAGGCCTACGACCTGATGCTCTCTCCGGCCGAGGTCTTCTTCACCAACGATGACCGGACCCTGAACATCGATCTGGGTTTTGCGCTGCCGGCCGGTGAGCAACTAGCGGTCACCTGGGCGGGCCTGCAAGACGGGCTGTGTGGCAACCCGGCCGGCACCATGACCTGGGAGTTCGTGGTCGTGACCCCGAGCTGCACGCCGGGCGTAGGCGGTGTGGTGGGCTCGACTGAGAGCCGGCTCCCCACCGGACTCAGCAGCTTCAGCGAATATTTCTTGCGCCCGGATGAGGATGTCAACGGTTGGTTGTACTTCGGCGGCGCCTACGACCTGCACCGCATTCCAAAGGCCGGCGGGACGGTGGAGAACGTCGAGACCCTCGCTGGCCTGAGCACCTCCCACATGGGGTACGACCTGCTGGTCACCGGGTCGCAGATCTTCTCCCTCGACACCAACGGCGGTGCCACCGGTCGCCTTTGGCGGATCTCCATCGACAACGGCGTGAGCTGGTTCGTCGAGGACTTCGCCGCCTTCAGCACGGTGACCCCGGCGGATGAGTTCCGTTCCATGGCCGCGTACAACGGCAGTATCTATATGATCACCCAAGAGGTTACCGCCGGCGTCGATACCGAGATTTGGTCGGTGAGCGCGACGCCGGGCGTCGTCCCGGATGAGGCGGTACTCGAGGTGACGTTCCCCGAGCTCTATTGCACGGGCCTCGACATGGATGACTTCCACTACTACGTGGCCTGCGCCACCCTCGAGCGGTTGCTACGCGTCGACCGCACCACCGGCGCGGTGGGCTTGCTCAGCAACAGCTTCGATCTGTCAGGTACGCTCAATACGGTCATCATGGATGATATCGGCGGAGACGGCATCGCGGACGTGCTCTACCTGCAGGTGGGGACCGAGGCGGCCTATTACACCTGCGACCCCGCCGGGATGCCCTACACCGACATCCTGATGGATTGGGGCGGCTCCACGTCCAACTTCGGACTCGGCTTTGACCCGGTGGCGGGCATGCTGTGGGCGTATGACGACGACGTCCAGGAGCTCGTTCAGATCCAGTAGAGAGCGACCAGTCCAGTGCCCATGTTGAATTTCTTCAAACCGATGACTGAAACCGCGGGTTTCGTCGAGGTGGTACCATGATCCATTCCCATGACTTCTCTCGCCGGTGGCGCCCGGGACTCTTCCTTGGCGCGGCCTTGGCCTGTTTGGTCGGTGTCTTGCTCGTTGCTCCCTCTAGCGGTCACGCCACGGTGGTCAGGGCCCTCGGCGTCGAGCAACAGGTGGGTCTGTCGGCCGTGGTCGTCGAGGGTCGGGTGGGTGTGGCGCAGGTCAGCCGCAACCCGAGCACCGGGCGGCCGACCACGGATACCCCTATTCACATCATCGCGACTCTGTACGGTGAGGCGCCCGTGGGTGGCGTCCTGCTCGTGCGGCAGACGCGCGGCATTCTCGATGGCAAGCGGACCGTCGTGGTCGGTGACCCCCAGCTCAACACGGGCGATCGGGTGATCGTCATGTTGCGCTGCGTCGACGGTCGCTACTATCTGACCGCCTTGAGTCAATCGGTGTTTTGGGTGAGAGACGAGGTGACGCCGGCGCGGGTCGAGCAACGCCTCGACGGGCTGGTGCGCATGACCGAGACGGCGAATGGCCTGGTCCCGGCGGCGGGGGATGATCGGTCCACGCCGCTGACCGCGGAGGCGCTACGCCAGAGGATCCGGGCGTTGGAGGTGTCGCGATGATCCGCCGGCGAATCTCCTGTCTCGTCACCATCGGCCTGCTCGTCTGGGCCTCGCCCGCTTCGGCCTGGGAGCCGCTCTCCGAGTGTGCCCCCGATCAGCTCAGCCATTGGGAGCAACGCCCGGTGCCCTACAGGATCAACGAGG
>JAUUZB010000034.1 GCA_030590185.1 Deltaproteobacteria bacterium | reverse complement strand
GCCACCAATTCCTTGCCGGTGCCGCTCTCGCCGCGGATCAGGACCGTCGCTTCCGTGGGAGCGACGTGTTTGATCAGCTCGAGCACCTCGAGCATCTTGGGGTTGTCACCAATGAGATTATCGCCACCAACCAACTCATCGATGGTCTCACGCAGCTTGGTATTCTCGGCCTTGAGTCGTCGTTGCTGCAGGGCTCGGCGGACGAGATGGCTGAGCTCGTCCGGATCGACGGGTTTGGTGACATAGTCGAAGGCGCCCTGCTTGAGGGCGTTGACCGCCGTCTCCACCGATCCAAACGCCGTGATCATGATGACGGCGATCTCGGGGTCGAGCTGGTGAATGCGCTCCTGCACCTCGATGCCGTCCATCCCCGGCATCTTGATATCGAGGAGCACGACGTCGAAGGCGGTCTCCTTCAAACGGCGCAGGGCTTCGCTGCCGTTCTCCGCGACGTGCACGTTGTAGCCGTCCTTGCGAAACCAGTGATGAAGCGAGTCGCGGACCGAGAACTCATCGTCCACGATCAAGATGTTAGCGTCGGTAGGTTTCATCTGTTTTGGCTTTCGAGCGGTTCTCATTGTGATGGGTCGGAGCTGGCTGGCGGCGTCTCAGGACTCGAGTCCCTGGGCCCGGTGGAGCGTCTCGGCAAGGAAATGATGAAGGAGGTCCCGCGACCGAGCTTTGACTCGACTTCGATTCGGCCGCCGTGGCGGTGGACGATGCCGTAGACGACGGCGAGACCCAGACCGACCCCACTCTCCTTTTCCTTGGTGGAGAAGAAGGGCTCGAACACGAGGGGCAGGGTGGTCTCGGCGATGCCGACTCCGGTGTCGGTGACCCGGATCTTCATGGTCTCGTTTGTTACCTCGGCATGGATGGTGAGACGCCTATCGGTGTTCGCTCCCATCGCCTCGACGGCGTTGATCAGGAGCGCGACGAGCGCCTGCTGCACCTGAGCGGGGTCGCAGACGAGCTCGTCATCCCCCTCGGGGAGATCAACCTGGAGGTCTATGTCGTGCATGTCGAGGTGGTGGCGGACCAGCATGACGCTGCGATCGACGATTTCGGCGAGGTGTGCCGGGGCGAACTCCCCACCGGAAGGCCGGGCAAAGAGCAGGAGGTTGCGGACGATGTCGCCGCAACGGCTCGACTCCTTTTGGATGAAGCTCAGGAAACGGCGCAGGTCTTCGTGGGCCGTGGCTCCGCAGTCGAGGTCAGTGAGCTCACGTTCGCTCAACCGCGCGTAGTTGAGAATGCCTGCCAAGGGATTGTTGAGCTCGTGGGCAACCGTGGCGGACAGCTTGCCGAGCGACGCCATCTTCTCGATTTGCACGACGTGCCGTTGGACGCGACCGAGCTCGGCGGTCTTCTCCACGACCTTCTGCTCGAGAGTGTCGGACCAGGAGGTCAGCTCCCCACGAGCGCTCTTGAGGCCGTCGGTCATGCGATTAAAGGCACCAGCGAGTTGGCCGAGCTCATCCTTAGTGTGGGTTTCGATGTGGGTATCGAGATCCCCCGCTGCGACGCGCTCGGTGCCGCGAAACAGCTTGCGGATGGGTCTGTTGACCACGAGGTGGAAGAACACCACGGTGCCTGCAGTGATCAGGATGACGATGAGGAGGGTGAACCATGCCACCTGAGTCCGCACATCTTGAAGGGCGGATTCCATCAAGGACATCGACATGTGTACGTCGAGCACCCCGAGCACCGCCTGCTCGCTCGGCTGGGGGTGGCACTCGGCGCCGGCGCAAGATGGTTCGTTCTCGATCGGGTTGATCAAACCGAGAATCGAGTCACCGCTGGAGTTGGTGAATCTTCGTATTTGTTCGCGACGCAGGTGGCCTATTTCACTGCGGCCCCCGGGGTGACAGGCGATACACTCGGGAGCCGCGATGTTGACGGCGGTACCAACCTCCCGTTCATCATCGGAGAAGGCGACGCGACCGCTCTTGTCGTAGACACGAATACTCACTACGCCCGGGCTGTCGCCGAGCCGGCGAATCGTGTAGCTCACCTCCTCCTTTCGATTCAGCAACATACTATAGTGGGTGGATCGTCCCACCAGATCGCTCGTCCGGCGCGCGCAGTTCTCCACGAACCGGCTCCACTCGTCGGTGGCGCTACGAATGCTGAAGATGGCGAACACCACCAACATCACGACGATGATGGTCAGCAGGGGCACCAACAGACGGAAGCCAAGTGTGTGGTAGATGGGCGGTGCCTTGCGCGTGCCACTCATGTCGAAACTCTCCCACCGCCGGGCCAAGATCGACCCCGCGGTAACCCGAAAATAGCAAGGATGGTGCCAACCCACGCCATCAGGCGCCAAGCCTGGTCAGGATGGCTCTCATTCCCTCAGGGGCCCTGTCACGTCTGGCGGACCGGCAACCCAACGAACCCGATTGATCGATGACTGTCGAATAATTCAACAGCAATCTCCAGGGCTGAGTTTCCCGGGCGCACATGTGCCTTGAATTATTTAGATATTCGCAGCCTGTAAAGGGAAATCGAGAAATTCAACACCCACTGTCGAGATTTTCGACACTTTTCGCCTTCGCAAGATAGCTCAGGACGCTATTGGATCGAGCCCAATAGACAAAAATCGACAAAAATAGACAGTTATAACAATGACTTACAAGCCATCGGCCCACCCTCCGGCGCCCTGCGTCATCGATGGCCTGCGTTTTGCAATGTGTCCGGTCATAGACATCGCGCAACGCAGGAGCTCAGAGCAGTATGGACAGGCGGTCATTTCTCAAGACGATGGGCACGGCGGCAGGAACGGTCTGCGCCTCCGGAGCCCTTACAGCCCAGGCCAAAGAGGCTCCCCAGGACACCTACGCCATTCTCGTGGACACGACCCTGTGCGTTGGGTGCCGCGCCTGCGAGGAGGCGTGCGCCACCCGCCACAATCTCCCCGAGGTTGATACCGGCGACGACACGGTTTTCGAAGTCGTGCGCAACACCAGCGAGACGCAGTGGATGGTGATCAATCGCACCGAGGTCGACGGCGAAGAGATCTTCGCTCGCAAGGCCTGCATGCACTGCGCCCAACCGGCTTGTGCCTCAGCGTGTCTCACCAAGGCGATGATCAAGACCGACGAGGGCCCCGTCGTCTGGCGTGAGGACAAATGCATGGGCTGTCGCTTCTGCATGTTGTCCTGTCCCTTTGACATTCCAAAGTTCGAGTACGACAGCCTCAACCCGCGGATACAGAAGTGCCGCATGTGTTGGGAAGACCTGAAAGAAGGCGAGCAGCCGGCGTGCGTGGAAGAGTGCCCGGAAGAGGCGATCGTCTACGGCAAACGCACCGAGCTGCTCGAGATCGCCAAACAACGCATCTACCAGAACCCCGGTTCCTACGTCTCTCACATCTATGGCGAGCACGAAGCGGGTGGCACCGGTCTCCTCTACTTGTCGGCGGTGCCGTTCGAAAAGCTCGGTTTCCGCACCGACCTCGGTACGGAATCCTACCCCGAGCTGACCACCGGTTTTCTCTATTCGGTGCCGATCGTCCTTCTAATGTGGCCAGGATTCCTCCTCGGTGTCAGCCGCGCCACGAGACACGATGCTGACGAGGAGGAATAGAATGACGACCCAAGCAAGACCCAACTTCTCTGAAGAGCTCCGCCAATTCGCTCGCTTCATCCTCAAGGAGATGAAGCCCAAGGGCAAGCTCCTCACCCCATTCAACCTCATCTCCGGGGGGATCATCCTCCTCGGGGCGGTTCTCATCGTCATTCGCTTTGCCTTTGGGCTCAGCGCGGTCACCAACCTGTCCCAAGCCTATCCCTGGGGGATTTGGATTGGCTTCGACGTCGTTACCGGGGTCGCCTTTGCGGGCGGCGCCTATGTCGTCACCTTCCTGGTTTATGTCCTGCGCTCGGAGAAGTATCACACCATCGTTCGCGCTACGGTCCTCAACGGCTTGCTCGCCTATATGTTCTATGCCGGCGCGCTGCTCCTGGACTTGGGCCGGCCCTGGAACGTGATCAACCCGGTCATCGGCAACTCCTTTGGCGTCAGCTCGGTGTTGTTTCTGGTCGCCTGGCACTTCATGCTCTACATGATCGCCGAGTTCCTCGAGTTCTCGCCGGCTATCGCCGAGTGGCTGGGCTGGAAGCGGGTGCGTAAGGTCCTCCTCGCGGCGACCATTGGCGCCGTGATCTTCGGCATCACCCTGTCCACCTTGCACCAATCGGGCTTGGGCGCGCTGTTCCTGATGGCCAAGCCCAAAATCCACCCCCTGTGGTACTCCGAGTTCATCCCCATCCTGTTCTTCGTGTCGAGCACCTTCGCTGGCCTGTCGATGGTCATCTTCGAAGGCAGCATCAGCCACAAGGTATTCCATCACCGCGTAAGCGCTGAAGCCGACCGCGCCCACCCGGGCATCCTGGTGGGGTTGGCGCGTATCTGTGGCGGCGCCATGTTCGTCTACCTGTTCATGGTGGTCCTGGTCTTCATTCATGGCCAACGGTGGGTCCACATGGGCGACGGCATGTTCCTGTGGTGGGTGCTCGAGGTCGTAGGGTTTGTGGCAGCGCCGATGTTCCTGTTCGTCTATGGAGCCCGCAAACGCCATCTCAACGCCATCCGTATCGCCGCTGCCTGGTCGCTCATCGGCATCATCATCAACCGCCTCAATGTCTCTGTGATCGCCTTCAAATGGTACGAGACCAACCGCTACGTACCGTCCTGGATGGAGATCGCCATCACCCTCGCCGTGATCTTCACCGAGATCTGGGTGTTCCGTTGGGTCGTCCTGCGGATGCCAGTGCTCGGCGATTCCCCAAAATGGGCGAACGATCAAGACAAGACTGAAGAAAATTCACAGGCCCGTGCAGCCTGATAACGAGGAGAAAGAAAATGGAACCCACAGGCGTCGTAGATATTTTTGCCACCAAGGGCATCGAGTACATCTTCGTGCTCGGCTATCTGGCCATGTTCATACCGTTCATGATGGTCCACTTGAAAACTGCCGGGACGGGCTTGAAGGCGGCTGCTCAGAAGGCAATTCGTAAGGCCGGAGAGTGGTTCACAGTGCCCGAGGGTGTGTCCTTCCATCCTGGGCATGCCTGGGCCGTCGCCGACGGCGATCAGACCATCCGGGTTGGCCTCGACGAGTTCGGGCACCGGCTCATCGGTGAGCCCAAGGCCTATCGTCTCCCCAAGGTCGGGACGGAAGTGACGGCCGGCGTGCCGGCGTTGCAGCTCGACTTCGAGTCGGCGGTGCTCGACGTTCTCTCCCCCGTTCAGGGTGAAGTGGTAGAAGTCAACGAGCGCACGGCCGAGTCCCCTGGCCGCATCAACGCCGACCCATTTGGCGAAGGCTGGCTGATGAAGGTCCGCGTCGCCGACGCGCAAACCGCGCTGCGCAATCTGCTCGACGGCAGTCTTGCCCACGCCTGGATGAAAGACACCACCCAGAAGCTGCGCGCCTCCATGGGCGACGGCCTCGGTGAGGTGATGGCTGATGGTGGTGAGCCGATCAACGGCATGGCGCGAGAGATCGCGCCCGAGGATTGGCCCAAGCTGGCGCGGAAGTTTCTGCTCACCGAGCGGGACTGAGTTGTCCGATAGGCAGGCTGGCAGCATTCGCTAGGCCAGCCTGCCGCCGGTCCTAGCGCCCCCACACCCGATCCGATAGGCTACCTCCCGCGCCGGTCATTGGCTGCGCGTTCGAACTCGGGAGGTCCCGTGAAAATCGCCGATCCCAAGGTCGAGGTCCGAGGATCTGACCAACCCGCCGAACCCTACCCCGAGCCAGCCCTAGGCACACCGGTGCCCCAGGCCGGAGCCGATGAGCAGCCAGTGGCGCCACGAACGGCGGCCGAGGAGGCGCAAGCCAAGCGAGGCCTGGCGACCGACAAGAAACGCAGCGGCGCCTTGTTCGACGATCAACAACTTCTCGTCGCTGCGAGGAAGGCGCAGGACAGTGCCCGACAGGGGACAGGGGGCGCCCAGGCGGAGCTCAGGGCGGCCTTGCGGAGCAGCGGCGATAACCTCGCCGATCCCGAGGCGGCGGCAGCCCTGGTGAGCAGAGCGGCGCGCAAACCTGCCTATCTGAGTTGGTTGCTCGCGACCGGGGAGCGCGGGCAGCTCGAAGCCTTGGGCGAGCTGATCCGCGCTGATGGTCAGCTCACCACTGAGCTCACCGACAAACAACGGCAACTGCTAACCGAGGCGATCACCAGCCATCTCGCAGAAGCGCCGAACACCGCTGCGCCGGCGGATGATCGCACCGAGCTCGATCCCGCCTTCGTCGAGCACATCCGGCGCACACAACTCCCGGCACAGACTGAGCAGGCCATCGCAAAGGCGCTGGCAGACGAGCCTAGCGGTGTTCCGCGGATGATCTTTGACTCTGCCGGCGGCGTGTCAGCGGACCGAGCCGGACGGACGAAGACGTGGCTGAACGACAACGCCAAGTTCCTTCAGCATTGGGGCCCCGGCTTCAAGGGCACGCCGAGCCAAGTGAGGCGCTGGCGGGTCCGGGTCGCCACGATCCAGACCAGCCTCGGGCGCTACATGAAGAAGCACGGCATCACCCCGAGCTCAGCCCAGGGCAAACGCCTGCTCGCCATGGCGGAGAGTATGATCCGCGCCGCCGGTGCCGTACCCGGCTCACGGGGGGCAGCGTTACGCAACGCCGTCAACGTATTGAACAGCATCTTGGTCCGCGCCGCGGGTGTCGGTCGGCACAGGGGTTGGAGCCAGCGGTTGAAGCCCGCGCAGCTCGCGCAGGCCATCTGGTGCGTGGGTGCCTTTCGGGGGCACCTCACCAATCCCCGGGCGAGGGTGCGCTACGCGCTGCTCTTCTTGACCATCGGTGGCAGCGCCGAAATCGCCAAGTTCAAGCAGAACAGCACCAAGCGACTGATGGTGCTGATGCTGATCAAAGGGGCGATGAAGAACACCCGAGTCCCCGTCGAGCTACGCCTGCGCCGAGTCCATACCTTCCTGGCCCTCTACAACCGGAGCTACCACTCGGCCGCGGAACCCAAACGCAAGAACCTCTTCGCGCGCCTCAAGCGCGCCTTCGCGCTTCACAAAGGCAAGCTCGCGGGTGTCACCGAACAGCAGTTTCTTCAATGGGCGCTGCAAACCCTGGCCAATGGCGGTGGCGTGGCTTCCCTGAAAAGCCGCGCCCGTTCTCTGCTCGGGCTCGACAAGATCGCGGCGAAGCGACAGGCCGACGCGAAGGCGATCGGAGCGATCAAAAAGGGACTCGAGCACATCGCCAAGGGGGTCCGGCGCCGGTGCAGCCCGGAGAAGCTCGAGCTCTTCGCACGCAAGATCCACGAGCTCGGTGGGCTCCACACCCCGGCGGGACAACATTTGGTCGGCGTCATGCTCGGCAGACGCCCTGGGGTGCCGGCGCCGCCAAAGCTCTACCACAGTAAGCTCATGGAGGCGCTGAAGATGGTCAGCACCTTCAGCAACGCCACCGGTGCCGCTCTGACGCTCAGCTCCGGATTGACCGCCGCGATCAACATCGGACTGAGCATGGTGGTGGACTCGCTGGTCATGCTCTACAACCTCGGGCGCGCCATGATCCGCGTCACCCAACTGGATTCGATTCAGTATAAAACCTACGCCATGATCGACGTGATGAAGGTCATGTATGCGCAGGGCAAGCTTCTCTCCTGGTCGGAGGTAAAGGCGCTGCTCGGGCGCCAGAGTCATTTCACCCTCGGGGGCAAGGCGGTCATCGACGCCTACTACAAACGGGCTAAGGAGTTTTACGACAAGCTCGCCAACATGAAGAAGCAGGGAGCCACCTACGGGCAGATCAAACAGTACATCGAGGCGGTACGTTGGTCGATATGCC
This sequence comes from Deltaproteobacteria bacterium, assembly GCA_030590185.1. The sequence continues at coordinate 3,870 of JAUUZB010000034.1, read as the reverse complement.
GCGCCTACGGCAAGCCTGGGGAGCGCGCCGAGAATGTGCTGCTCCGGGTCCTGAAACAACGGCTGCGGCTGGCAAAAAAACGCGCCGTCGCGTGATCACAGAGGCACCCATGCTAGAGCCAACAAACGACGCCGCGGAGAGCTACGAGGTAGCGCTACTCGAAACGCTGGGCCTCCCGATTGTCGCCGGGGATCAACGCCCCCTCGAGGAGACGACTGAACCTGCGCAGCGCGCCGCCCATGAAGCAGCAGAGCTCGAGCTATTCCTTGCCGGCGAGCCAGACGAGGCGGAGCAGGAGAGTGACTGGCCCTGGGAGGCCTTGCCTGCGGAGGAAAACCCCGACGGCTGGGACGTGGAGGTTGGGGGAGCAGAAGGGCTCGATGCCGAGGCAGAAACGAGCCCGGCTGATCCCGCCGACGATGAGGCCGGTGATTGGGTTGAGATTGATGTCCCGGCCGCCGCGGGCGATCTGCACCTCGAGCTGACCGAGGCCGAGGTGGACGACTGGACCGCCGGTGAGCTGGAAATCGGGGAGCTCGCAACATTGACGAAGGATCAGCTGGCCCATCTAGAGGCCGCTGCGGCGGACCGTTGGGAGGACGAGGCGGCGATCTTGCTCAGCGTCGTCTGCCATCTCGATCCGGAGAATCTGGAGGCGCGTCTCAAATTGGCACAGCTACGGGCCTGGCAAGGAGAGCAGGAGCTCGCTCAGGAGACGTTTGACTTCCTGCTCAACCAGCGGCCGGAGTGGCCCGAGGCCCTAATCGCCCTGGCCGCTATCCACCAGGGCTCAGGCGATGACGAGCGGGCGCAGGCCGACGCGCGGCGGGTACTGGGGATCATCGGCGAGGAGCAACGAGAGCTGAAGGAGGCGGCTGCGGACCTGCTGGCGGCCAATGCCCTGGAGAGTGCAGAAGAGCCGGAGTGGCCGCCGACTGAGCTGGAGACGGAGACACCAGCCGCGAGCTGAAAGCCACCCATGAAGGACCGCAAACGCACCGTGATGGGCGGCCGCTACGAGCTGATGGACAGGCTCGGCGCTGGCGGCATGGGCACCATCTATCGGGCGCTCGACCAGCGACTCAAACGCGAGGTGGCGGTCAAGATCCTCAAGCGCGAGGACTCTGCCGAGGCGCTCTTCTTTTTCCACCGCGAGGCCCGCGCCGTGGCGGCGTTGCAGGATCCGGGCGTCGTTCAGGTGTTCGACTACTCCGGACCGGAGGAGTCACCGCCCTACATCGTCATGGAGTTGGTGGAGGGAGACGATCTCCGCACTCTACTGCACGCGCGGCATCCCATGCCGGAGCCAGTGGTCGTGGCGATCGTCGAGCGAGTCGCCGCGGCGCTCGGGCGCGCCCACGAGGCCGACGTCATCCATCGCGACATCAAGCCGGACAACATCATGTTGAGCTTGCGCGGTCGGGTGGTACTGACCGACTTCGGCCTCGCCAAGGGGTATCGAGACCCGAAACACCTCGGCAGCACCGTCGCCCAGCGGGTTACGCAGCTCTTTGGCACCGTCGAATATGTCGCCCCAGAGCAGGTGCTCTACGAGGAGAGCAGCACCGCCAGTGACGTGTTCAGTATTGGTTCCATGGCCTACGCCCTGTGCAGCGGTGGGTCGCCGTTCAACGTCAAGCCGGCGATCGCCTGCATGGAGAAGATCGCCAACGTCGACTACGTGCCCCTGCGCGAGGTCCGGCCAGAGCTCACGTCGGAGCTCGCCGGGTTGGTCGACCACGCCTTACAGCTCGAGCCGAACTCCCGCCCCACCGCCACCGAGCTCGCCGAGAGTTTTCGTCACCTGCTTCTCGAGCACGGTTACTTCGATGCGGGTGAGCTGTTGCGGGCCTTCGCCAATGGTGAGCCCCTGCCAAGCCCATCCCAGGAGCTGGCCAGCGGGATCAGGGCGGAGCTGGACACCGTCGCCGTGACGCCGCGCAAACGCGAGTCGCTGCCGGGGCAGCCGAGCGCGGTCTCAGACGACTGGGACCCACCCACCGACGAGCGACCGACGCTCCCCGCCGTAAATCCGAAGCAACGGGCCGCGGCGGTAGCGGCGTCGGCGCGGGCTGGTGGGGGAGAGAAGGTGGCGGAGCGGACTGGCGAGGCGGGGAAGGTGACGGCGCGGTCGCCCTGGCCCATGCGGGCGGCGGCGATCCTGCCGGCGGTGTTGATCCTCACGGTGGGCAGTTGGTTGGTCCTGCGCGATGGCTCCTCTGGGGCGACCGCCGATGGCATCTCCGTCGAGGACCTCCAGCCCGTGCGGGATACTGAGCCGGTGGTGCCGTCCGTTGGGGATGTCGTGGCGCATCCGGTTTCGGATCCGGTTTCGGATCCGGGCCCGGCGGCGAGCCCTGAGCCGGCGCCGAAGGTTGGCCTCGCGCCGACTGTCGGCCCGGTCGTGGCGTCGCGCGATCCCGATGAGCGTCCTCGACGGAAACGCGGCCGGCGGCGAGCCCTCGCCGATTCGACTGGAGCGCCAGTGAAACGGAATGACACACCCAGCGCGACGGGCCGGATGCCGGGGGAGTCGGTGAAAGAACCAAATCGTTCGCCGCCGCCTCTCCCACCTGCGGCTCCCCCGCCGCCCCTGGTCAAACTGCAGGTCGTGGTCAACCCGTGGGGCGAGGTCTACCTAGACGGCAAGCACCTCGGCACGACGCCCTTGCCACCGATTGAGGCTCCGGCCGGTCAGCACACCATCACCGTCGAGCACCCGGTCTTTGGCACGCAGAAGAAGACCGTTGTCTTTGGTCGCCATAAACAACTGGTCATCGACCTCGATTAGGCAGCGCCTTCGATGACGGAACCCAACTCCAACTCCGAACCCGACCCCGGCACCGACCCCAACGACCCGGAGACGATTCGCCCCGGAAACACGACGAAGCGCCGACTTGGTCTCGGTAAGAAATTCAGCGGCGGCCTGTTCGGTGGGCCGGCGATGCGGCGCAACGTGCTGGCCCGTCAACAGGCTACCGAGGCCGCCCGCCGGTCGGCGAATCGCCGGCACGGTGGGGCCACGGAGGATCGAGACGTCGTTGCCTTGATCATCGAAGGGCGCTCGATCTCGATCCCGGTCGATGAGATCCTGTTGTGGCGTGAGGGGGAGCGGGAGATCACCGAGCTCGATCGACTCACCACGGAGAATCTACGGGCGGTGCTGGAGCAGGCCCAGAGGTTTTTCCGAGGCGGAAGGGTGTACGAGGCCGAAACTCTGTTTGAAATCTATGGGCACCGTCACCGGGATGACGCCGAGGCGCTCGAGAGGGTCGGGGCATTCCTGTTTCGTAGCATGGCCTTTGTCGAGGCGGTCGATGTCTTTGACCGGGTCTTAGAGATCGACCCGAAGCGCTACGCGACGTGGCTCGACCGCGCCATGTGCCATCTGCGCATCGGCATGGCGGGGGCGGCACGACGGGACTTGGAGCGTATTTTGAAATCTGGGATCGAGCCGGGCTCGCGGGTTTTTCGGCGGGCGCAGAAGGTTCTCAATGGGATTGAGGAGTGAGGGGGGCTGGGTGTGCGGGGTGACAGCTACTAGCTGTCGGGTGATGGAGATGGCTCGGGCTCGTAGATGCAGGCGTCGATGAAGCTGTGCAATGCTGCTTGAACCGCCTCACCGATCGCCGACTCATTGTCCGGATCCAGCTCGCCCTCGTCTGCCAGGTTGGATACCGCAGCGGTGAGTTCCTCCACCGTTCGGGTGCCGTCGCACAGGGGAATCAAGAAACGCCCCATGGCGTCCACCTTCACCCGGTCGTGCCGGGCATTGCTCACCCGGTCTAGACCAATCTCGATCGCGTGGCGGGCGAGACGGGTGACGCGGGGCCGGGTCTCGAGCTCACGGCGGTGGTGTCGCCGGCGGGG
>JAUUZB010001176.1 GCA_030590185.1 Deltaproteobacteria bacterium | reverse complement strand
CCCCAATCCGCTCCCCCAATCCGCTCCCCCAATCCGCTCCCCCAATCCGTTCGTCCTGAGCGAGCGCAGCGAGTCGAAGGAGCGCAGCGAGTCGAAGGAGCGTAGCGAGTCGAAGGGCCCTTTGCTCAACTGCAGAGCAGCGCCGCGATTTTCTCGTCGATTTCGTGGTGTAATATTCGATTGGAAATGGGTCGAATCCGCCGCCTGCGGCGCGGCCGTCCGCTCCGCTCCTTGGGCGGTGCCGAGTCGGCGACTGTCTTCGTGTTCTGCTGGTTGTTTCGCCCGTCAGTCATGCCCGTCTGCCTCCTGTCTGCACCCAGAGATAAAGCAAGATCGGCGCCAATGGGGCTCTCTCAACCCATGGAAATCATTGGGGTAGGTCGGAATCCCACCCGGCCGGAAACGTAGACGGCCCGCGACAACCATGACTCACCTGTCGCGTTCCCCCTCAATAAATATCGCCGGATTCCCCGGCCGTGGAGGAGCAGAGGTTCGGGCGCCCCGCGTCGTGCCCGCGCCGCTCGCTGGCGGTTGGCTCAATCGCTACGGAACTGCCGGATGGCGTTGATCAGTCCGGCGATCACCTTTTCCATCACCCGTCGCCAGGCATCCGGGCCCCGGCGCACAAAGCGCTGGTTCAGCTCGACCTCGACCCCGAGGTAGTCCCGATCCGGGAACTGGCGCCGGTGCCAGTCGCAGAGTCCGGGCATGTTGCCCCGGTAGGGGTTGTTGAACCGCACGCGGAAACCGGGGGCGCTGGTGCGAAGACAGCGTTTGAGCAGCGCTGAAAAGGCGCGCTCGTTGGGGCGGGCGGGGTTGTAGAGTAGCGCCACGTCGACTCGGCGCCGCTTGCCACGCATCACCGGCGTGAAGGTGTGGGCCGCGAGGTGGAGAGCGAACTGGCCCTGGTCGATCACCTTGCGCACCTCGGCCTGGACGCGATTCTGGTGTGGCTCGAGGTAGCGCGCGATCAGGGCGTTGCGGGTCGCCTCGGGCAGCGGCCGGGTCAGCTCACTGAACAGGGTCCGGCGGCCCAGTTGGCGGTTCATATCGATCAGCAGTCGGGTGGTGGTCTCGGCGATCAACGGCGCCCCGAAGATCCTCGCCAGGCGCTGGGCGAGCTCGAGGGCCCCGGGGTCGTAGCCGCGGTGACTGAGCAACAGTCGTTCGCGGCCGGCGAACAGGTCGCGGAATTCCTCGGGCACGCGGCGGCCGCCGTGCTCGCAACTAATAATCACGCGGGCGTGGCGCATACGACTGGGGCCAGCAAAGCCGAATCCGGAGCGGGACACAACGGCGGGTTGGATCGACTCGCTCCATGGCCGCCAGCGATTGGGCTGCCCTCCGGGTCCCTGTAGAGTGACCGGCAGGGTGAAACCGTGACCACCTTGCTCGAGCTGATAGGGGCGGCCAGCGATTGGCTGTGGGGACCGCCGATGCTGATCCTGGTCCTCGGCAGCGGCGCCTTCCTCGCGGTCCGCCTGCGGGCGGTCCAGGCCCGGCTGCTCCTCCCGGCGGTGCGCGCCCTGTTCGCGCCGACCCGGGGCGACGGCGACATCACCCCCTTTGGTGCCCTGATGACCGCGGTCGGGGGCATCGTCGGCAACGGCAACATCGCCGGGGTCGCGACCGCCATCACCGCCGGCGGCCCGGGTGCCCTGTTCTGGATGTGGGTCTCGGGCCTGGTCGGGATGGGCACCATGTTCGCCGAGTCGGTGCTCGGCGTGAAGTACCGACAGAAGGGAGCCGATGGGGTGTTCGTGGGCGGGCCCATGTACTACCTGCGCGACCGCCTCGGTTGGACCAAGGTGGCCGCCTTCTTCGCCTTTGGCCTGTCCTTCAAGACCCTGTTCGCGACCACCGCGGTGCAGTCCAACTCGATCGCCTCGGTGGTCGAGGGGCAACTCGGGATAGCCCCGCTGTGGACCTGCGTGGCGGTGGCGGCGGTGACCGGCATCGCGATCCTCGGCGGGGTACGCTCCATCGCCAAGGTCTCCGAGGTCCTGTCGCCCTTGATGGGCTTGATCTACCTGACCGCGGCGACGGCGGTGCTGATCGCGACCTGGGACGCGATCCCCGGCGCCGTGGCGCTCGTGGTCGAGCACGCCTTCACCCCGATCTCAGCGGCGGGCGGCTTCATGGGCGCTGGGGTACGCGAGGCGTTCCGCTTCGGAGTCGCGCGCGGCGTCTATTCCAACGAAGCCGGCACCGGCTCGGTGCCCATCGCCCATGCCTCGGCCCGGACCGACGATCCGGTCCGCCAGGGCATGGTCGCCATGCTCGGGGTACTGCTCGACACCGGCGTGGTCTGCACCGCCACCGGGTTGGTGCTGCTCACCACCGGCGCCTGGACCTCCGGGCTCGATTCCGCCGCCCTGACCGCCCACGCCTTCTCGCTCGAGCTAGGCGCGGTGGGCGGGCCCGCGGTGTTGATCGCCTCGGTGGTCGAGGGGCAACTCGGGATAGCCCCGCTGTGGACCTGCGTGGCGGTGGCGGCGGTGACCGGCATCGCGATCCTCGGCGGGGT
>JAUUZB010000876.1 GCA_030590185.1 Deltaproteobacteria bacterium | reverse complement strand
GTGCGGATCCCGGGCCCATCGTAGAGGGCATAGGATTGGATGTCGTAGATGATCCCCCGCACGACGCTCTCCCCTAGCGGTGCTCGGTGCGTGAGACGATCTCGTCCTGGATCTCCCGGCCGAGGTCGACGAAGTAGGTGCTGTACCCGCCTACCTTAATAATCAGATCTCGATAGTCCTCCGGGTTCGACTGGGCGGCGCGCAGCATCTCGCCGCTGACCACCGTGGGTTGGAGCTGGGCGCCCCCGAGCTGGAAGTAGGTACGCAACAGCGCGGCCCACTTGGCTCGGGCCGCCGGGTTCTCGCCCACGCCGGTGGGGTGCAGCTTGAGATTGATGGCGCAGCCGAGGGTCTCTTCCCAGGGCAACGCGGCCACCGAGCGCAGGGTGGCGGTGACCCCGGCCCGCTCGACGTTGTACGGGTTGCCGCTCGCCGCATAGGGCGTGGCGGCCGGCCGGCCATCCGGGGTGGCCATCGACATGCGGCCGTCGATGGTGTGGGTGATCATGCTGATCAGATAGACCACGAACGGCGCGTCCTTGTAGCTGCGATGCCCGTGGGTCAAGGCGAAGAGCTTGCCGGCCACCTCGGCGGCGAGGGCGTCGGTCTTGGGATCACCGTTGCCCCACTTGCCCGGCAGCGCGTCGATCGCCCGTTTGATTGCGTCGTGGCCGACGAAGTTGTCGTCGAGGGCGCCGCGCAACTCGGCCATGGTAAAGAGCTTCTGCTCGAAGACCAGCCGCTGGATCACCACCAGGGAATCGACCAGGTTGGCCAGGGAGTTGATCATCGAGATGCCGCTGAGATCGTAGGTCGCCCCGCCAGCGGTGACGTCCCGGCGACTGGTGAGGCAGCCGTCCATGAAAGCGGAGATGTAGGGTGCCGGCAGGTGCTCGGCGAAGAGCTGGTCGCGGAGATTCGAGCCGCGCACGATCTTGTCGATGGCGAAGCTGGCCTGGGCGTAGAGAGCTTCCAATAGCTGGTCGAAGCTCTCGAAGCCGTCCGGGTCGCCGGTGGGCGGACCCTCGCCGTGGATGGTGCCGGCCAGGGTCTTGGCGTCACCGTTGCGCAGGGTGATGTCGAGCAGCCGGGAGAGCAACAGCGCGTTGGCGCTCATGCTGCCGGTCTTGCCCGGGCAGGTGGCCTCAACGCAGCCCATCAGGGCGTAGTCCCGGGCGTCCTCGAGGCTGAAGCCACGGCGACGCATGGCCTCGACGGTGACCTCATCGTTGTAGAGGGCGTAGCTCGAGGTGCCGTCGTGCAGGTTCTCGGCCACCCGTTCGAGCAGCGCATCGGGGGTGCCGCGGTGGATCCGTACCGAGAGGTTGGTGACCGCCTTGGCGCGGTGGGCGGCGCGCACGAACAGGTAGGTGGTCGGGTTGGTGCCGTCCTCGCCCTCGGGGGTGAGCCCGCCGACCGTGACCGGCGTCGAGCCGAGGTAGCGGTGGTAAAAGTTGCCGAGCAGGTTCGACTCGGGCCGGAGGTTTTGCGACATGAGCTTGAGCAGCAGCTCCTCGAGTAGCTCGCTGGCGGCCTCCTCGGTGATCACGCCGGCGGCCAGATCCCGCTCGTAGAACGGGTTGAGGGTTTGATCGAGCCGGCCGAAGCAGTGCAGGTTCACCGGGTGGGCGATCTCCACCGCGGTCTTGATCGTCCACAGGGCCTGCACGGCCTCCCGGAAGGTGCGCGCCGGGCGAAAGGGTACGGCCCGGCAGGTGAATAACATCTCGCGCAGGGCGGCCTTGCGCTCCGGCTGACGCTCGCCGAGCAGCTGCCGCTCGACCGCCTGTGCCAGGCGTGTGGCGAAAATGGACACGCCCTCGAGGGCGACCAGGAGGGAGCGCAGGAAGTCGGCCTGCTCCGCATCCTCGGTCTCGGCCAGCCGCGCCTCGACCTCCTCGGTCATGGCGATCAGGCCGCGGTCGATGACCCGGTCGAAGTCGAGGATGACGTGCCCCTGCAGGGTGGCGACCGTGGCGCAGCTCGAGAGCATGGAGACCTGGCGCGAGGTGCTGCCGAACATCGCCATGACGAAGTCGCGCATGTCCGGGGAGGAGAGGCCGGAGCTCTCCAGCTCCGCCTCCACCCGGTCGACCAGGGTGCGGCCGTGCCAGTAGGGCAACAGGGTGTCGAGGAGCTCACGGCGGTCGGATGGCTCGATCGCAAAGGCGTTGATCTCCCGCTCCTGCATGGTCTGCATGCTGGTGTTGAGCGGTGACGGGCCGGCCAGGCGTTGGTTGCGGACGAACTCGCCCACGGCGCGCTTGCGCCACACGTAGGAAGCGCCGCGTCCGAGGGAGCGGGCCCGGGCACGAAGCAACGAACCGCGGGTGAGCTCCGAGGCGAGCACGTCATTGAAGACGCCGCGCTCGATGTCGATCGGAATGCCGAGGAAACGCTCGGTCCAGGTGCCGGCGATACGGTCGTCCCGATCCAGGTAGATCGTCATGCCCTGGTAGACGTTCCTCATGGCCAAGGCGACGCGCCGGCCCGGCGACACCCCGCGGCCCTCGGTTTGGGTCCAGCCCTCGGTAAATAGCCGGGCGCGCTCGATGGAGATGGTCGGGGTGGTGGTTTGGTAGCGATGCAACAGACGCGCGATGCGTGGCGAACGGCCTGGGGCGGTCTCGGGGAGGACGGTGGCGGCGCTCATCGGTCGCTCCCTTCACCGGTGGCGGTGATCTGGACCAGGAGAATGTCGACCATGCGGTGGAGGTGGATTTTGCGCTCGGCCAGGGCTGCGTCGCCGAGTGGGTCGGCGCCGAGCAGGTGGCCGATGACCCCACTGTAGGTGAAGTAGGTCACCACCATGCCGTAGAAGCTGACCAGCAGGTGGGCGGCGGCCAGGTCACCCGCGACGGTGGTGGGGAAGGCGGCCAGAACCCATTGGGTGCCCATCTCGAAGATCGGCACCATGCGGGCCTGGATCCACTCCTGATGCCGGCCGCCCGCGGCCTCGCGTTGGACGATGGTGCTGAAGTTGCGGTTGTCGGCCAAGAAGTCGCAGTAGGAGTCGATCAGGTTGAGCAGGCGATCCCGCAGGGGACCCTCGGCTCCGAGGGCCCCGCCCAGGGTCTCGGCGAGGTCGTGGTAGTAGCGGTCGAGGAGGCTGCCGAGCAGCGCTTCCTTGTTCTTGAAGTGGTAGTGGATCAACGCCTTGTTAACCCCTGATTCTTCAGCGATTTCACGGGTGGTGGTGGCGTCGAAGCCGAGTTGACCGAACAGGTGGTCAGCGGCTTCGAGGATCTTCTCTTTAGAGGTGGAGCTCATGGGGACCTCGCAGCGTCGTAACTGGTCGGCCG
>JAUUZB010000626.1 GCA_030590185.1 Deltaproteobacteria bacterium | reverse complement strand
TCCAAGCGCATCTGGGATGTGGTCACCGACACGCCGCATTACACCGAGTATATGCCCTACGTGGAGGAGGCGCGGGTGCTGGCGCCGGCGGGGAAGAACGCCAACTATATTTATCAACGCATCGACCCACCGCTGATTGACCGACGTGATTACACCCTGAAGGTGGTTCACGAAGAGATCGCCGGTGGCCTCTACATCCGTACCTGGTCCCTGGCCAACGACAAGGGTCCGCCGCCCCGCGATGATACGGTGCGCATTCAGGTGTGCGAGGGTAGCTGGACCCTCGAGCCGGTGAACGCCAAGTCCACCCGGGTGGTCTATTGGCTCTACACAGCCCCCGGCGGCAACGTCCCCAACTGGATCGCCCGCAAGGGGAGCACCAGCAGCCTGCCGGATCTCTTCGAGGCGGTTCGCAACCGCTCGCGGGATCCAAAGTGGAAGCGGGATTGAGCGCCTGAGCTAGCGCTTCTTCTTGCCGGCCTTGCTGGCCTTCTTCTTGGCGGTCTTTTTGGCGGTCTTCTTCTTGGCCGCCTTTTTGCCGGTCTTCTTGCCGGTCTTCTTCTTGGCCGCCTTCGTAGCCGTCTTCTTGCCGCCCGCGTCGCCTTCGCCGTCGCCTTCGCCGCCGCCTTCGCCTTCGCCTTCGCCGCCGCCTTCGCCGCCGCCTTCCTCCTCCTCATCATCGTCGTCGAGGCTCGGGTCCTCGATGTCGGGGAGCAGGAAGGTCATGGCGTCGGCGAGCTGTTTGTCGATTTTTTCCACCGCCATGTCGAGCACCTCTCCCACTTCACTAATGAAGAAGGTGCGCGCCGTCTCGAGCATTTTGGTTTCGGTGGTGGAGAGCTTGTCCGCCTTGGCGCGGTACAACAGCTCCTGGAGGATTTGCGAGTAGACATCGGGGCTGCCGGTCTTGAGGCCTTCGCTGTACCGGGCGGCCCGCTCCTTCCAGCTCTTGCTATTGTCGACCCTCGGCTCATCCCTCATCCGCTTGATTAGGATGCGGGCCTTGTTGGCTGAAATCAGCGGGCGCAGCTCGGCGTGCTCGACGTTGTTTACCGGCACCAATGACACGCCGCCCCGGGACAGCTCGAGGACATAAAATTCCTGTTTGACGTCACCGAATTCGCGTTCCTCAACCCCCACCACCCTGGCCACGCCATGGGCGGGGTAGAAGAACGTCGCACCTGCCTTGAGCATTTCCGAAATGGGACCCACCAGTGTTTCAGGAGTCGTTCGCCCGCCCCGCCGTCGCGGAGTGGGATAGTCAAAACCAGGGTTGGGCGCAAGGGAGGCGCGGCGTCGCGGCGTTGCGCCCCTCCAGATCAAGGGGCAGAGTGTATGCATGGCGAATCGTCCCCCTACTCGAAGCAAACGCTTCTTGAAGCTAGCCGGGATGACCGCCTCGGTGGCGGGGCGCTACGCCAAGACCCGAGTCAAAAATCTCTTTCAGGACCGCGAGAGCGCCGAGCGGGAGCGCCGGGAGAGCATGCGCCTGAGCGGCGGGCGCATCGCCGAGACCCTCGGCGAGCTCAAGGGCGCGGTGATGAAGGTCGGTCAGATGGCCTCGATGGCCGCCGACATCCTGCCCAAGGAGCTCGCCGCGCCCCTGCGCCAACTCCAGAAGCACGCCCCGCCGATGCCCTACGAGGTGATCGCCGAGCAGATCGAGGCGGAGCTCGGCGCGCCGCCCGAGGTGCTCTTCCGGCGCTTTGACCGCGAGCCCTTCGCCTCTGCCTCCATCGGTCAGGTCCACCGCGCCCAGACCGACGATGGTCGCGAGGTGGTCAGCAAGGTCCAGTACCCGGGGGTCGAGGGGGCGGTCGACTCGGACCTGATGCAGCTCAAGCTCGCCCTGCAAGCCAGCGGTCTCGCCGTCTTGAGTCGCCGCGACCTCAAGGCGACCTTCAAGGAGCTGCGCCTCATGCTCCACCAGGAGCTGGACTACTGTCTCGAGGCAGACAACGTCCGGGCCTTTCGGGCCTTTCATGGCGGGCGCCACCCCTTCGTCGAGATCCCGGAGGTGGTGGGCGAGCGCTCATCCCAGCGCGTCTTGACCCTCACCTACGTGGCCGGCGATTCCCTAGAGGAGACGCGTGCCTACGCTCAATCGGCCCGGAACCTGCTCGGCGAAAACCTGCTCACCTTCGTGGCCAGCGAGATCTTCGAGCACGGCTGGATCCACGGCGATCCCAACCCGGCCAACTTCGCTTTCCGCCCGGATGGCACGCTGGTCGTCTATGACTTTGGCTGCACCAAGCGACTGCAGCCGACGGTCGTGCAGGCCAGCCGCGACATCGCGGTTGTTGGTCTCGCCGGTGAGTATGATCGGATCGACGACTGCATGCTGCGACTCGGAGCACGCAACCCGGACGGGCCGGCGGTCGAAGCTGACTACTACGCGGCTTGGTGTGAGATCGTCGCCACACCCTTCGAGCGCCACCCGCTGTTCGATTTCGCCCGGGCGCGGATTCACAAGGAGGTGATCAAGCAGATCCCGAGCGCCGTCAAACGAATGAGCTCCTTTCGGCCCGCCAAGGAGCTGATCTTTCTCGACCGCATGTTGGTGGGGCATTATGGCACACTGATGACCCTCGGGGCGCGGGTGCCGCTCCTCGAGCGGTTGCAACCCTTTTTGGAGCAGTTCGATGTCGAGGCGCTGGTCGGTCCGGGGGATTAGTCTTCTGCTAGTAGTGGCGGGCGGCGGGGGGTGCAAGCGCATCTCGCCCGAGGCGCCCTGTCCGCCGTGCGAGGCGGCCGCCCCGGTGAGCGTGGATGTGGTGCCGGTGGCCGTACAATCGAGCCCGGACGCCCGGGTCGTGGCCCTCGACCTCGACGGCGATGGCAAGGATGAGATCGCCCTGGTCGGGAGCAGCGGCGTGACCCTCCTGCGCCTGCGGCCGAACGGCGAGGCCCAGACCCTATGGAGCAGCGAGGCCAAGGGTGGCGTCACGGCGGTGGCCGCCGGCGACATCGATCGGGACGGCCGGGAGGATCTGGTGGTCGGTTGGGGGCGCAGCCGAGATCACCTCGACGCGCCCGCGACATTGGTGGCCTATCTCAGCTCCGGCGCCGACCCGGGCAGCCTGCGGCCCAACGTCATCCCGACCCCCAACACCGCCCGTGCTGAGTTCACCGCCTTGAGCGTCACCAGCCTCGAGGCGGACACCCCGGGGGTGCTGTATGCCCTCTTCGTGTCGAAATATGAGGTCTCGGCATCCTTCGCGACCTTCGCAACGACCTGGGAACAACGCCAAATCGGTAGCCAACGCATGGGTGCCCACTGGGTGGCGGTGCGTTTCCCCGGCGAGAGCGCCGCGCGGGTAGTGGCCGGTCGTCCCTATGGTGACGGCCAAAAGAGCTTTGGGGACGTCCTCGAGTGGACCGCTGAGCCCAGCGCCCGCCGAACCCTGCCGTCGGTGCGCGGGGTGAGGAGCCTGGCCGCGGTCGAGGTCGGTCGCGGGCCGCGGCCCCTGGTATGCTTCGGGGCGGGCTGGCATTGGCGCTATGGCGAGCAGGCCAAGGGGATCCTGACCTGCGCCCACCCCGGCAGCGGAGGCGCCTGGGAAGCGCAGATCGTCGATGAGCTGGGATCCTACGAGGTCAGCGCCATCGCGGCCGGCGATCTCGATGGGGACGGCAACCGCGAGCTGGTGGCCCAGGGCCCCGATGGTCTCTATGCCTACACCCCCAAGTTCAGTGGCTCGACCCTGGCCGGCGCGACCTGGCAGCGCCGCACCGTCGGGCCCGGGACCGCGCCGTTTGCCGTCGCCGACCTCGATGGGGATGGCAGGGCCGAGATCGTCACCGGCGGAGCCGAGCCACGGGTGTATCGCTGGGGGATCCCCCCCGCCCGGGTCCCGGGTCCCGGCGCCAACTAGCAGAGATCTCGTTCTTTTTCGGGACTAGTGACACTGCCGCGCTAACATTATAGATCGCGTCGTCAGAACGGCTGGCCAACCCAGCCGAAATAAACCACGCGCCGCCGCGCCACGGTGTGGACCCAAGCCGCGGGCTCCAGGGGAACCGCGCGGGGATGGAGTACGTCATGGGAATGACCATTCGTTTTGCACTCGTCGCTGTTCTCAGCGTCGTCGTATCTTGCTCCCGATATGAGCCCGAGACGGGCGGCGGTGG
>JAUUZB010001019.1 GCA_030590185.1 Deltaproteobacteria bacterium | reverse complement strand
AGCGCGCGCTCGGTGGCCGGGATCGGGCCGGTGAGCATGAGGAGCGGATCGGCGGCGCAGATGCCGGCGGCCACGATTCGGGCCCGTGGTTTGAGGCCGAGCTCCTTGCCCTTCTCACCGCTGGCGATGATCGCAGCGGCGGCGCCGTCTACGATACCGGAGGAGTTGCCGGCGGTGTGGATGTGGTTGATCTTCTCCACCTCGGGATAGCCGCGCTTGGTGAGCAGATCGAGGCCAAAGACCTTACCCATCATCTCAAAGGCGGGCTTGATCTTGCCGAGTCCCTCCAGGGTGGTGTCGGCCCGGGGCAGCTCGTCGCGGTCGAGGATCACCTGACCGTTGACGTCCGTCACCGGCACGATGCTCTTGTCGAAGGCGCCCTTTTCGATGGCCTCCGTCGCCCGCTGTTGGCTGGTGAGCGCGAACTGGTCCACCTCCTCCCGGTTGATATCGTTGAGGGTGGCGAGCAGGTCGGCGCTGATCCCCTGGGGCACGGTGCCGGTTTTCCACTGCAGGTGGGGATCGAACATGGCGCCGCCGTCGGAGCCCATCTTGACCCGCGACATGCTCTCCACGCCGCCGGCGACCACCAGGTTCAAGAATCCCGCCCGGATGTGCGCCGCCGCGTCGTTGATCGCCTCGAGGCCAGAGCCGCAGAAGCGGTTCATGGTGTTCGCCGGGGTGTCGACGTCGTAGCCAGCTTCGAGCACCGCGAGCCGCGCGATGCAGGTGCCCTGCTCGTGGGCCTGGGCCACGCAGCCCATCTTGACGTCCTGGACCTCGCGGGTGTCGAGGTCGTTGCGATCACGGACCGCCTCGAGCACCGTGGTCAACAGATTCACCGGCCGCACGGTGTAGAGGGCGCCGGAGTCCTTGCCCTTGCCGCGGGGCGTACGAACCGAGTCGAAGACATAAGCGTCGGGCATGGGTGACCTCCTGGGGGTTGTAACGCTTAGCTTGCTAAGCGTCTGGGAGGTTTCCTACGCTCGGGGGGGCGGGGTGTCAATGGGGATCGGGATCGGGGCCGGGTCTACAGATCGAAGTACAGCTCGTATTCGTACGGATGAGGCCGGATGTGCACCGCGTCGACCTCCATGGTGCGCTTGACCATGAGATAGGCGTCGATCAACTCGTCCGCGAAGACATCCCCGGCGCACAAAAATCCACGATCCTGATCGAGCGCCTCGAGCGCGTCGGCAAACCGCATCGGGACTTCCTTGATTTTGTCCTGCTCCTCCATGGGCAGCGCATAGACGTTGACGTCAAACGGCCCGTACCCCTCGGCGGTGGGATCCAACTTGCGCTCGACCCCATCCATGCCGGCCATCAACTGCGCCGCCACAATTAGATACGGATTCGCCGTGGCGTCCGGCATCCGGTATTCGATCCGCGCCTCGTCTGGGTTGCGCGCATACCCCGGGATCCGCAGGGCGCTCGATCGATTGGAGAGCCCGTAGAACAGCTTGGTCGGCGCCGCCATGTTCGGCGCAAAACGCCGGTAGGAATTGGTGCTGGCATTACCGATCGCCATCAAGGCCGGCGTGTGCTCCAACAGCCCAGTTAGATAGGACCGCGCCAGGTCGTTGAGGTCCCCGTATCCTCCCTTCTCCCAGAACAGGGATCGCTCACCGTCCGACAGGTACTGGTGAAAGTGGGTGCCGTTGCCGGGATGCCCATGGAACGGCTTGGGCATGAAGGTCACCAGCTTGCCGTTCCGCAGGGCGATGTTCTTGATCAGATATTTCATGATCATCATCGCGTCGGCGGTCCGCGTGGCGGTGTCGAAGTAGACCTCGATCTCAACCTGACCCGGCGTGCCGAGCTCCTGGTGCTGGTACTTGACCTTGATGCCGATCTCTTCGATCGCCTGCACCATCAGCTCGCGGAGCTCGCCATAGCGATCGATCGGTTGGTCGAATTGCCCAATCTTCTCGAAGCCGGTGACCTTATAGACCGGCCCCCCGGATTCGCCGGAACCCCAGCCGAGGGCATCGGCGGTGACCGTGTAGTAGGCGGCGTTGGCGGCGGATCCGTAGTCGGCGCCGTCGAGGATGTAGAACTCGAGCTCCGGGCTGAACAGGGCGTGACCGCCGAGTCCCATGGCGTCGAGGCGGGCCTCGGCTTTTTGGCAGATATAGCGCGGGTCGCGCACGTAGCGGTTGCCCTCGTTGTCGAGCATGTCGCAGATGAAGGCGATCGTCGGCCGGGAGTGGAACGGATCGAGGAAGGCGGTGGTGACGTCCGGCCGGACCTTCATGTCGCCCGACTCGACGGTTCGGAAGCCGGGGTAGGGCGACAGGCTGATCCCGGTGCCCTCCTCGAACAGGCGCTCGGTGACGTTCGCCGCCGAGTAGGTCATCCGGCGCCAGCGGCCCTGGAGGTCCACGACCTTGACGTCGATCTGGGGGATCTCGTGCTCGGCGATATAGGCGAGGGCTTCTTTGATTGTGGTGAACAAGGCCATGCTCCATGGGCCGGTCGTCAACGAGCACCGGCGCGATCAAGGGTCAGGGGGCGGCCCGCAGGCGCTGCCCGGGGAGACCGGGAGACTAGCCAAAAGCCGGCCGCCAGCCTAGGGCCGCGTCAGCCGTACCCGGTTGCCATTCGACGCCAACCGGGGCACTAACAGGGTGGGACGCGACCGTGGTCGGCCTAGGGTAACCGCGATGATCACCTGCCAAGAGCTCACTGAGATGGTCACCGACTACCTCGAGGCTCGCATGGAGACCGAGGCGCGCCTCGACTTCGAGAAGCACGTTAGCCTCTGTCGCCATTGCCGGGCCTACCTCGACCAGATGCAAACGACCACCGAGCTCATCGGCAAGATGCCGGACGAGCCGGTGCCGGAGAAGGTGATGTCGGAGATGCTCGATCTGGTCCGTGACGCCAAGAAGTGAGCCGGCCCGGTGACCGCCAAGCGTGTTCGGGTCATCATT
>JAUUZB010000579.1 GCA_030590185.1 Deltaproteobacteria bacterium | reverse complement strand
GTGATCGGCGGCGGCATCTACGCCAGCGGCGGCTCCGTCGAGTTGATCGGGTCGCAGGTCCGGTTCAACGAGGTGCGGGGAAGCGATTTCGCCGCCCAATCGATGCTCTTTGCCGGCGGCGGCGTCTTTCTCGAGAACGCGACTCTCGAGCTCGATGGGGGGAGCAGCATCGAGGGGAACCTGGTCGAGGTGTCGTTGATGACCGCGGCCGGTGGCGCCATGTCCAACCTCGGTGGCGGCATCTACGGCAATGAGTCCGCGGTCGTGATCACAAACGCCAGCTCAGTGAGCAACAATGGGGTGAACGTTATCTGCGAAGATGCGTGCCTCGGGGGAGGCGGTGGGGTGTTCTTGCTGACGGGGGAATTGACGCTCAGCGCGGGTAGCAGGATCAGCGGCAACACCGTGCACGTTCAGTGTGTGGCGGGCTCCGCCTGCTCGGCGCCCGTCGCCTTGGCCGGAGGGGTCTACATCAACTCCGCGACCGCGCAGCCAGTGACCGTCACGATCCAGGACAGCGCTATCAGCGAAAATATGGTCGAATCGGTGGAGCCGACCGGTGACTCCATGGCCATGGCCGCCGGTATCGGCTTCGAGACCTCCTCCAACATGAGCATGCTCTCCGTCCTGATCGAGCGCAGCACGATCAGCAACAATGTGCTCATGGCGGAGAGCTTTGCCCGCGGCGGGGGCATCATCGGTTTTTCGTACGCCGACATGGGTGCGGTCGTCACCATCACCAACAGCACGATCAGAGGCAACCTCATCGATGTCCTGGGCGCCAGTGCCATGGAGGCCGCTGGAGCCGGCATGTCGTGGGACTCCAACACCACGGCCCCGACGAGCGTTCAATTGAGCAACGTGACCTTCACCAACAACATCGTCACCACGGCAGTGGCTGGGGTTGCGACCGCAGGGGGGATCTACGTCGCGGGCCTACAACCGGCCTCGGTGATGACCCTGCGCAACACCATTCTGTTTGGCAATGTCGCCGAATTGAGTCCCGATCTATTCTGCGCCGCCGGCCAAATTGACTCCGGTGGCTACAACCTGATCGGTAACGACCAGGGTTGCCCGTGGACCGGTGACGTGGCGTCGAATTTCGTCAACACCGACCCGCTGTTGAGCCCCCTCGGCGACAACGGCGGGTTCACCGAGACCCGCGCCCTCGACAGCACCAGCCCGGCCGCCGACGCCGGCAACCCGACCGGCTGCGTCGATGTCGATGGCGTCTCCATCCTCACCGATCAGCGCGGCCAGGAGCGCCACGCCAACGGCCGCTGCGACATCGGGGCGTACGAGCACCAACCCTGACAGCTCGCCACCGTGCCGTTGCGCCCTCAGCCCAGGTCGACCACCGCCGCCCGGGCCGGCGTCGTCGCTGGCCGGTAGAAGTGCTGGAAGCTGACCTGATAACCGCTCAGCGGCTCCTGCACCTGCTTGCGCAGGAGGTAACCCGGTAGCTCCACCGCCAACGGTTCGCTCGGCGGGCCCTCGGCCGGCACAAAACTGACGACGTCAAAGGACTCCGGCGCAAAGCAGTCGATCACCCGCGCCACCAACCCGCTCGGGTCGGCACGAAAATCGACGTTGGTCTCGAAGCTCACGTAGCTGCCGACGCGCTCCGGCGTGACGTGGATGGTGAAGTAATCGCCGTCACGCACGGCGTTGAGGGAGTATCCCGCCGGCTCAAAGGCGTGCTCGTCCAGCCTGAAGCCGTCGAGGATGCGGTCGAGCCCGACGCGTTGAGCGAGGGAGTCGGATCCGGAGCCCCGTGAGCCCGCGGCGCAGAATGCCTCGGCCCGGCGCGGCTCGATCCCGTGCATCAACACCTCGAGGGTGGTGTCGTTGGGATCCGGCCGGTAGGCGCGGGTGGTGTGAAAGAGGCGCACCGCGTGATCGTGCTCGGCGCCGAACTGTACCGCGGCACCCGGGAGCCACTCCCGCAGCCGCCGGGCGTCCTCCAAAAAGCTCGTGTGTTGCTGCTCCGGGAAATGCTCGTTCTTGCGCTCGTAGATCAGCACCGCCACCTCCTCGGGCGGGATGAAGCTCAGCATCTCAGCCACCGCGTTGACCAGCTGGGTGCGGCCGCAGGTTATCATGGTGACGAAGCTGTCGTAGACGAACAGGCTCGACTCCGAGAGCAGGTAGGCGTCCATCTGTTCGTTGCTCAGCCGCGAGATGACGTGGGCATCGGCGGCGCTCACCACCGCGCGCCAGCGCTCCTCCCCCAGGCCGCGCAGGGGTGCGAAGCCGTCGCGAACCGCGAGCTCGACTTTCTTTTCCGGCCCCTCAAAGAAGGTGTGGGTCATGTCAACGAATGGCTCTCTTGCCCTTCTCATCGGCAGCGATAGCGATAGCGCTGTTTCGCGTTGGCTCGCAAGTCTCGGCGCCACCGCCCGCTTTTGCGCATCCCGTACCCAAGTGCGGCATCACAATAGACCCAATGGCACAAACCCCAACCAACCAGCCGAGGTGGTAATGACCCATGAACGGCGATCCGAGCCACGGTACCGACGTCGGCTGCGCACCCGCTATGGCCGGCGCGGCAAGGACTCAGAGCGGACCGGATATTCCGTCAATGTTGGCCCGGGCGGCCTGTTCGTGGTGGCTCGCAATCCGGAGCCCCCTGGGGCAAAGATCGGCCTCGAGGTGAACTTGCCGGACGGCCGGGTGGTGAGCTTGGTGGGCGAGGTGGCCTGGGCTCGGCGGGTCCCGCCGCGCCTGCATAGCGTGGCCCAGGGCGGTTTTGGCGTGCGGATTATCACCGCCTCGACGGACTGGCACGAGTTCATCGCCGACCAGACGGCGGCATAGGCGACCGCGTCGCCACGCGCCCTACGGCGCCGGGCAGGGCTCGACGCTGGCGGCCATCCCCTGCTCCACCTCGTAGCGTCGTCGCGCCAGGGCGGTGAAGCTCTCGCTGAACAGGTTGACGTTCGGCCAGCGGATCGAGACCTCCGCCGAGGTGGCGTCACGGATGCCAAAGTGGAGCACCAGATCGTTCGGGGATCCGTAGTGCCCGGTGCCGCCGCTGACCTCCTGGGTTTGGGTGACGCCCCCTGCGGTGACCTGCACCCGAGCGCCAATGGCTGCGCGGTTGCTGCTGGGGCCGCCGACCAATTTGAGCTGGACCCAATTGTTGCGGCTGCCGAAGACGTTTTCGAACAAGCGGATCTGTTCGGTGTCGTAACAGTTGTCCGGCGCAGCGGCGTCGCAGCGGTTGCGCGAGTGACCGACCACCAAGTCGAGATCGCCGTCGCGATCAAAATCGGCGAAGACCACGCCGTGGCTGCGGTGGTGGTCGACTCCCTCACCAATCGGGACCTCTAAAAAGGAGAGCGCGCTCTCTTGGTGGTAGAGCCGGCCGTGGTTGCCGGCGTAGTCCGAGGCTCCCTGGTAGATGTCGGGCCAGCCGTCGTTATCGAAATCAAAGACCACCGAGGTCATGTGCCCCTCGTCCCAGCTGACGCCGGTGTGGGGGATCGCGAGTCCAAGGGCGTCATCTCCGGGCCGGGAGAAGACCACGTCAGTGCCGACCGTCTCGTTGACCAGCACCTCGCTGCCGTCGGCGCCTGCGCCTGCCCACCAGTGTTTGATTTCGCCGGTGAGTAGATCGAGGTCGCCGTCATTGTCGAGGTCAGCGCAGAAGGCGGTTGAGCTGTTGCCACCGAGCCGGAAGGGCTCGCGGCCGGTGGTGTGATCCCAGAAGGAGGTGCCGCAGGTGATCAAGGGGGCGGGCAGGTCGGCGCAGCCCTCGTCGGTGGGGTTGTCCTGGCAGTAGCAGAGCGCGTTCTGGTCCTCCTGCCAGGTGAGGTTGTCGTCAAACGCGTAACCGGAGGCGACCGAGCGGTTGACGAAGGTGACGTCGAAGGGACTGCCTTCCGCTTGCCACAGGTGGTTGGGCGAGCGGCCATAGGAAGGCGAGAGCAGCTCCGGGAAGCCATCGTTGTTGAGGTCACAGGCTGCCGCGCCCCAGCCGCGAGTATGCGCCAAGCCGGCGTTGAGGGTGGCGATGCTCGCCCAATCCTGCGAGGTCAAGCCCGCGACGGCGGTAGCGTCGGTGAAGCCACCCTCCCCGTCGCCGGCGAACAGGCGGTCCTGCGCGGGGACGCTGGTGTCCACGTCTAACCACCGCGAGTTTATCGTCACCCACAGATCGAGCCGTCCGTCCCGGTCCACATCGACAAAGGCCGCTCCGCTCGGGGTCTCGGTCATCGTCGCCCGGCGCACCCCGTTGGATGCCTCGCAGAGCTCGAATGTGCCATCGCCGTTGTTGAGCAGCAGCTCGCT
>JAUUZB010000510.1 GCA_030590185.1 Deltaproteobacteria bacterium | reverse complement strand
CGGCCGCAACCGTATGGCGCTCCCTGGTCGCCTCATTGCCCCAATCCCAGGAAACCGCACCCCCGTTCTAGGGAGCGGCCGGCGTCGGTGTCGGTGTCGGTGTCGGTGTCGGTGACGGCAGCGGCGCGGTAATCAGCTCATGAATCGCAGCCGCCAGCCGAGCATGATCCTCCGCCGCGTTGCGCTTGAGCTCGTTGGACATCACCGTGACCAGATACACCTTGTCGATCTCAATCTTCGCGGGCTCCGGCGCAGGAGCCGGCGGGGTACCCTTCGCGGGTGCTTGCTCACCCGTGACGTTCCCGTCCGCAGCCGCACCCGCAGCACCCGCAGCACCCCCAGCCCCCTCCGCCGCCGTCTCCGCCTCAACCGCCACCACCTTCGGAGTCTCCACCACGATCAACGCATTGAGCACGTTCACCGCGTTCCCCTTATAGGCCCCGCAGGTGTACCCCTCCTCCGGCTGACAACTATAGAGACTGCCAGTCTTGAAGAAGGTCGCGCTCGTATCGAGCACCGGCGCGATCGCGTAGCGGATCCGCCGCCGGGTCAGGTAGAGCATGCGCTTCAATTCCAGACTCGAAAACTCATCCACCATCCGGCCCTGCTCGACCCGCAACAGCCAGCGTAGCAACCCCAGCGGACTCGCCCGGCTCGCCCCGGACTTGATGTACTTATTTGCCCCACGGGTAAAAAACATGCGGATGTAAAACTGCTCCGTGCCGAGCCCGGCCCCGAGCAACGGCGCGTCCACCGTCTCAAAGGCAGCCTTGGTCAAGGCCTCGCGGTCCCAGCGCCCGTACAGCTCGGCGTCCCACTTGGCCGGCGGGTAGTCCTCAGCCAGCAAGCGCAACAGCATCGCCTCGCGCCACAGCATGGAGGCCGAGGCGTTGGAACTCGGCGACAGGGCGTGGTCCATCCACTCGTAGAGACTGAAGGTATCGCCGCTGCGCACCGAGCGGATCCAGGAACGGTAGTCCTTGGCATACACATCGCCGATGATCACCGGCACCTCGTGATGATTCGGCATCAACCAGTTGTCCGCCGGGACCATGGTCTCGATCAGAACCTTACGGCGCGCCTCCACGTCGTCTGGGAAACGGTCCGCGAGGGCTTGGAACATCCCGCCGGCCAGCAACACCTTGGCGGTGCTCCCCGGGGTCTGCAGCTCCGCCTCGTGGACCCCCGCCCAGCGCGGCTCGTTCGGATCACTAATGTCGAGGATCGCGACGTTGTACCGCCGCCAGCGCCACTTCTTGAGAATGGCCTCGAGACCCTTTTGCAACAGCGGATCCTTGGGCGTCTCCGCGGTGAGATCAAAATCCCGGTTACCGAGCATGCGCAGCTCGATGGCCGACATTGGCCACTGGGCCCCCTCCGGGATCCGCCTACCCCGCCGCTCGCCTTCGTTGACGTCCTGCTGCCACTTGAGACGCCGGATCTTGGTGAGCTCCTGGGCGGCAGGGTCGGTGGGATAGGCGCCGGCCAACCCCGGAACCATCATCAGGGCACACATCAACGGGAGCCGTCTCATGGCAGGGCCTCGGCTAGGTCGAGCTTGGTGGTGGGCAGCGCCGCCTTCTCATCGAGCGCCACCAGGAAGGGATAGGTCGCCGCGCTGCGGGAGGTGCGCAGGGGCCGGATCTGCAACAGGTAGGCCTTGTCCTCGAAGATCCCGAACTCGATGTCCCAGGGCAGACCGTCGGCTGCCGGGATCTGTTTTTTGATCTCGGCGGCGAGGGCGGTCATCTCTTTGATCTCCGCCTCCCCGAGCAAGGGATCGCGCCCCTCGCTGGTGGTCACGATCACACCCTCCGCCGGTGCGGGCGGGATCAACTTGCGGGTGGAGGAGCGCGAGGATGCCAACAACCGCACCGTGCCGTCCGGCTCGATCACGATCGTCTCGGGGGAGCCACCGTCGACCACCGCGGCGACCCCTTCGCTGGCGCTGATCGAAATGGCGTTCTTGGTCTTGCCCTCGAGGTCGGTGGTGACCATCACCCCGGAGATCTCCGACGGCACCGTGCGGTGCAGGATCACCGACGGAAATACATACTCCGGATTCTTCAGAATGCGCTGGCGCCAGCGGAAGGAACGCTCGGTATAGGGCGACGCCCACACCTTGCGGATCGCCGCCAGGATCGAGTCGCGTTGGGTACGGTTGGCCACCGTCTTGTTGAGACCGGCGCCGGTGAACTCTTTCAAATCCTCGACGTTGGTGTCGGAGCGAATGAACACGCCGAAGCTGCCAACCTCGCCGAGCCGAGCCAAGGCCGCGTCCACCTCGGCCTCAAAACCTTCGGGATAGGGGAGGGTCGCGATGGACTCGCGGAACACGGCGAGCTCCGGCAACAGCGCCTTCTCCGCCTCCTGTGGCGTCATGGCCCGGGCTCTTTGATAGGCAGCCCGCGCCCGATCGATGGGCGAGATGCCATCCTCGCCGGGCCGACTGACGTGGCGCAAGAACGCGCCGAACGGGATCACCGCCGCGTCCGAGACCCGGTCCGGAAACAAGGCACGCAACCGGCCGAGCTCGGCTGCCTTGGGCCCGACCCGGGCGCCGGAGTCCTTGGGTGAGATCTCGGACAGGGCGTGAATACGGGTGGTTTTCAAATCCAGAATCTTCTCGTTGATCTCCAAAAACGGTGCCCGGTACGCAGCCGTCGGCGCAGCCCCAGCGCCGGCGAGATCTGGGAAGCTCGCTCGGGGCCCCACCGCCACCCGGCCACCGGCGCTCACCCCGAGCAACAGCTCCTTGCCAACCAGCGGTAGCAGCGCGTCCATCATGTCCCCGCCGACCGCGGCGTGCGGAATACCGAGGTTACGGGCGAGCAAGGCGACGTGGGAGAGGCTGCCAGCGGCGCCCAAGGTGATGATGCCCGCCACCGGCGGCAACTCCGGCGGCAGCTCGGGCAACAGCACGATCTGGTTGCGTTTGAGCTGCCTGGCATTGGCTCCCGGCTCGAGGACCGCGAGTGGACCGGTCGCAAAGCCGGCGTTCTCCCCGCGCAGCCCGGTACCGCCGGCGTTCCCGAGCCCCACGATGCGATGACCACCGCCCCGCAGGCGATCGACGTCGGTGTTGAGCCGGTCGAGCACCGCGGCGAGCGGCAACATGACACCGCTGCGCAGGATGTCGTCGATCACCGTGCGCGCCCGGGGCTCCACCGCTTGGTAGTGTCCTAGGGCCACGCCGAGATCGGCGAGCAGCCGCGCTCGCGCCCACTCGAGGGCTCGACTCGCCTGGGCGATCCCCTCGGCATAGGCAGCCGGCGCGCCGGTGCGGGCGCCGGCGATTCCATCGGTGGCCACTGTCACCTCCCGGGGTGACAGGAGACCGACCCGACCGGCGCTGCGCAACAAGATCTCCGCGACCTCCAACCCCTGCTCCCGAGTCATCGCCAGCTTGGCGAGCGGCGCGGTGAGCCCAACCCACAGCTCCTCCACCACCGAGATGACGTGCAGCAAGAGCAGATTGCGCTCCCCCTGCTTGGTGGTGGGCCCGGGTTGCAGCAGCCCCTCGGCCACGGTCATCAGGGCCGCGCCGTTGCGCAGCAAGGCCAGGGCGTCGGTCGAGTCCGTGTCGATGAAGGTCTGGATGGCGGATTTGCAGCCGCTGTGCCAGATCCAGGAGCGCACGCTGCGCAGGCGCTCGAAGCGCGAGGCCGGATCGTAGAGAGCGGTCATCTTGGTGACCAGCTCCTCGCACATCTCCGCGAGCTCACCGGTTTTCGTTACGCCGTAGGCCTCGACCGCGGGCACGTCCGCCGGTTCGGGCATGGCGTGGATCTTGTAGCGTAGGTTGGCAAAATCCCGATCCGCGTCCCCTAGCAAACCGGCGAGGGCGCGGACCTCGTCGGCCAGGGATCCCTGTCGCCCGTAAGGCAGCGCGCGCATGGTGCGAATCGCCAGGGAACGATTGTGACTCAGGATGTCGGCGCGCTTGGCGAGCTCGATCAACAACCAACGGGCTGATTCCTGTTCATCCTCGACCTGGCGAAAGCCACGGTAATTGCGGGCCGCCTCGAGTACCCAACCATTCAACGCCCGTTCCAGGTAGGACTCGACGATCAACGCCCGGCTCCGGTAGTAGTCATCGACGAGCAGCGCGTCCGGTGGCAGCGCGGCGAGCACCGTGCCGACGTAGATCCCAGCCTTGCCGAGCTTTTGAGCCTCCTGGCTCAACACGCCGTACTGAAAGCCCCCACCGTGGTCGACGCAGGCGAAGGATTTGGGCGGCAGCACCGTGCCGTCCTTGCAGAACCAAGCCACCCCGACAAAGGGGCCCCGCTTGTTCACCTTCATGGCCGCGACCCAAGCAAGCGCCTCGGCGCGCTCGAGCTCGGATAGGGAGGTGACCGGGCTCGCCGCGATCAACAGCAACGCGATGGCTACGTGCATCGGAGCCTCACACATCCTGCCGCCGGCCGACCAACCGCCGGCGCCCCGAAGTGCTGAAAGAGCCTAGAAGCCAAAGCCCACCGAAATGGTGATCTCGGTCGGGTAGTACTCGTGCGCCTCGTTCGCGGACCAATCGAAGTATTGATAGGGGAGCACGTTCTGCGCGGCGCGCAGGTCGGTGTAGAGGCGAATCG
>JAUUZB010000163.1 GCA_030590185.1 Deltaproteobacteria bacterium | reverse complement strand
CGTGGCTCATGATCTTCTCGCTCGCCCAACCCATCTCCTGCACGTAGGGACCGAGCCAACCCCAACCGACCAACGCGCCGAGCAGCAATGACGTGCCGACCCGCGGGCCGATGATGACGCCGGTCCCGGCCAGCATGGGACTGAGCAGCGGCTTGAAGCCCCAGGCGGCGACCGCGGCGAGCCCCACCCAGGCCATGGGCGGAGCGCTGACTTGAGGCACGAAATGACACAGCAGAGAAAAACTGGCGGCCAGGCCGGTCCAGATGAGGAGCGCCCGGGCTCGGCTCAAGGCATCGCCGCCCTTTTGCAACATCGCCCTCAACATCTCGGCGGTGGCGGTGCCGGCGGGAAAGCGCAGCTTCTCCACGACGATCATCTGGTGTCGAAGGGGGATGGCGAAGAAGACGCCGAGGAAGGCGACCGCCAGCACCCACAGGCTCATCTCCACATAGTCGAGACGATGACCGAGCATGCCGAGGGCCGGGATGGCGGCCAGCAACCCACCCGCGGAGGCCATACTACCGGCGGCTGAGGCAGTCGTCTGGGTGATGTTGGCTTCGAGGAGGCTATAGGGCTGCCGTGGTCGAAGCGCCGTGAACAGACCGATGCCGAGAATCGCCGCCACCAATGAGCCGCCGATCGACCAGCCGGTACGCAGGCCGAAGTAGATGTTCATGGCCGAGACGATGCCGCCCAACAGGCCGCCGGCCAGTACGGCCCGCCAGGTGAGCTGAAGCTCGTCCGGGGCTGGAGTGTGGAGGCGACTCAATTTTCCTGGGCTTTCGCCAGGAGCATACCGGGGCCTGCGCCGGGCAGTCTAGCGGGCTCTGTACCCTTGCGCTCGCACCCAATCCCAGCTAATAGCCTCTGCCGGAAATTGGACAGTGATGATTTTTCAGGATAACCGTTGGGTAGGCACCATTTGCGCGAATGGCGCCTGCCGGACCTATCGAGAGGAGGGATCGCCATGCGCGGATTGATCACTACTCGGCACCTGGTCACCAACGCCCCCATCATCATTAGGGAATTCGGGTTCGGTGCCTACGTGCGCTGCCTTTGGACCGCCCTGTCGTCCCGCCGGCCGGTGACCTTTCTCGAGGTCGTGATGCGTTGCGCCTCGCCCTCGCGTTGAGGCGCCCGGCTCAATCGGCCCGGCAGAAGGCCAAATCGGCGCGCTGGCCGACCGAGGAGCAATTCTCGCCCGTGCCACAGGGCTCGAGCTGCGCCTGGGCGCACAGCTCCCGGCAGACAACGTTGTAACAGATCGCTCCGGGCTGGCAGGGATTCCAGACCGCGTCGCAACCGGGCAGACCCACGGCGGGCGCGTCGTTCTCGCCGGCCGGGAAACAGACCGGGATGCTGGTCAGGCCCATGGGCTGGCAGGCGTAGTCGATGCCATCCTCATCGCTGCAGGAGTCGAAGTAGCCCGCGAGGTCGAAACCATACTCGCAGTAGGGCAAACAGGCGCCCACGTCTTCGGCGATGGCCACGCAGGCGGAGCCGTCGACGCAACGATCGCTAACCCCCGGATTGCATTCGCTCGGTGCGCATTCGCCGGCCGGCACCTCGCCCTCCGTGGTGGAGATGGTCTCGCCGACCAAAGGCTTGCACCACTCGCGATCGCTGCAATCGTCGAGGTACCAGAGGTCGGTGCAGCCGCCCTTGCAGACGAAGTCGCGGCAGACCAGGCCCTCCTCGCACTGGATCGTCTCGGTGCAGGTCTCGTCCTCGCCGAGGCTGCCGAACTCGACGCACTTGGTGGCGCGGCAGCTGTAACCGGTGGGGCACGGATTGTCCGCGTCGCAGGGGATCTCGGGGGTCAGGTTGATCTCCTCCCCCTGATCGCAGCCGGATGAGGAGAAGGCGCCGAGCGCGAGGAAAACGAAGAGGCAGTAGCGCATGGGGATCATTTTACCCGGTTTTCCGGGCAACGGTAGTCCCAGGTTAGAAGATCTTTAGGATCTCGCCGACCGCGATGATGCTGCCCCGGCGGCCGTTCCACTGCCGCAGGTCCGCCACGCTGACCCGATAACGCTGGGAGATGGACCACAGGGTATCCCCGCGGGATACGGTGTGACGGGCCGATGGCGACGTCTTGCTCTTGCTCTTGACCTTCGTCGTCGTCTTGATCGACGCCACCACGGGGCGCGTGGTCTTGCGCTTGGCGGTGGCCTTGACGCGGTGCTTGGGGCCGCCGGTGGGACGGGGTCCCCGGCCAGCGACGGTCGGGAGCACCAGGCGCTGTCCGACCTTGAGGTGGCGAGCGTTGCGGATGCCGTTGAGCTCCTTGACCGCGGTGATATTGGCGCTGTAGCGCTTGGCGATGACCCAGAGGGTATCGCCACCACGCACGGTGTACTGACGAAAGCCGGTGCGCTCGCTGCGGGGCACCGAAGCCAGCCAGGTGGAGACCTCCGCGCCACTACCCTTGGGCACCCGCAGGGTGTAGCGCCTGCCCGGCGGGGTGACCTGGTAGAGCAGCGCCGGGTTGAGGGTGTTGAGCTCCTCGAGGGTTACCTCGAGGTGTTTGGCCACCCGCCGCAGGGCGACCGCGTCCTCGACCTCCACCTCGTCGTATTCGAGGGGGGACAACGGCTCGACCGAGGTGAAGCCGTAATGCTCGCGGTTCTTGGCCACGATCGCCGCCGCGATGATCTTCGGGACGTAGTGCCGGGTCTCCTTGGCCAAGCTGCGGTGATTCTCGATCAAGGACCAGAAATCATCGGCGCCGTAACGGGCCAAGGCGCGGCTGACGCGGCCACCACCGGCGTTGTAGCCGGCCCAGGCCAGGTGCCAATCGTCGAACTGGCGCTTGAGCGCCGACAGATAATTGGCGGCGCTCTTGGTCGCCTTGATGAAGTCGCGGCGCTCGTCGACCCAGGTGTCCTGGCGCAGTTTGTATTGCCGGCCGGTGGAGGGAATGAATTGCCAGAAGCCGCTGGCCGCGGCGCGGGAGTAGGCGTGGGAAGCGAAGCCGCTCTCGATCATCGCGAGGTAGACGGTATCGGAGGGGATGCCCTTGGCTTCGAGGATCGGCTGCATGATCGGGAGGTAGCGATCGGCCCGGGCGAGCCAACGCTCAAAGTACCAACGACCGCGGCCGGTGAAGAGCTTGATGTAGCGGTCGACCAACGGGTGCTCGGCCATGGGGATGTCGTAGGCGACGCCGCCGAGGGTGAGATCGAAGCCCGGGGTGGCGCGATGGACGAGCGTGTCCTCGGCCAGATCGCGGGCCAGGCGATGGCGGAGATCCACGATCCTCGGTCGGCGCAGGGAGGCGGCGACCTGCTGCTGCGGTGTCGACGAGCGAGCGAAGCCATCGCGCACCAGCGTGCGCACGGCCCAGTCGGTGTCGGTGGAGGCGAGCTCATCGATGCCCGAGCCACGTATCAGGTCGGCGAGGGGATCGCCGATCTGCGAGTCCTCGAGGGCCGAGGCAACGCCGGGGCTGGCTAGGATGAGCAGGAGGCTAAGGAATTCGGGGATCTTCATAATCGCCGTGAATCTAGAGGAGGTTGGGATCCGGGGCAAGAAACGTGTCAACTTTGCCGGCTGCAACCTGGACTCGTGGAAGGAAGCCCGATGCAACGATATGGAAGCACCACCAACTACCTGAATATATTAATAAATTGAATCGATCAATCCGACATGCATCAACGGTGAATCATGGTCGGCCGGGGCTCTCGATTTTCCCCTTTGTTTTTGGGCGGTTGGATCTCGGCACGGTACGTGCTGACTCTACCCGTGACGCCCCACGTCCTTGCCGGGGGACCTAGGCCGCGCGGTGCACTCGGGCCGCGGGCCGGGGCGTCCACAAAGGAGCATGGTGCGATGACGGCTAAACCGAAAATCCTGGTGGTCAACGACAGTGTCCTGGTCCTGAGTTGGGTCCGCTTCGCCTTGCGGTCCGAGTTTGACGTCCTCACCCAAGCCGAGGCGATCGGAACCGGGGCCGCGATCCTCCGTCTGCGACCACAGCTGGTGTTGGTCGACTCGGAGATGCCGTTGCTCGACGGCGAGGACGTGATCAACAGCATCAAGGGCTCAGCCGCGGGACAGGGTGTCGGTGTGGTGTTGTTCTCAGCCCTGCCGGTCGCCGAGCTCGAGGCCAAGGCGAATCGCTGCGGCGCCGATGGTTACATTCAGAGGACCGGCGATCCGGCGGAGTTCCTACGCGCCGTCGAGCGGTTCTTCTCCCTGCCCAAAAAGACGGTGCCGGCTGCCCCCACGACCGCCGTGCCCAGTCCAGACAAACAGGACCCGCCGATGCGCCGCGCCTCCACCAGCCGGGTGGTGATCGCCGACGACCACGCGCTGCGCGTCGATGAGCGCGAGATCTTCGGACCGCACGCCACCGCCCTCGAAGGGGTGCGCTCCGTGTCCGACCTGTTCACCATCCTTCGCACCACCCGCCCGACTCTGGTGGTGTTCGGCCAAGACCTGGCCGACGGCACCGTGGTCGAGGCCTGTCGCTTCATCCGCGCCAACCCGGCGCTGCGGCGGGTGTCGGTCCTCTTCGTGGGGGAGGCCGCCGACGCGATACGCGCCCGCGCCATCGAAGCTGCGGGGGCCAACCTCTGCCTGTTGCGCCCGCTCGAGCCGGGGGTGTTGGAGGGGGCGGTGGAAAAACTGCTGGAGGTCG
Source organism: Deltaproteobacteria bacterium (assembly GCA_030590185.1). The sequence goes on along the minus strand of JAUUZB010000163.1, from coordinate 2,700 downwards.
CCCAGCGCCGGGACGCGAGGTTCCTGGTTCGATTGCGCGCCGACGCGTCGGACCGGGGCGCCGGCATCTTCGCGTACAGCCGAGACATCTCGGTCACCGGCATGCGCATCGAGACCACCGACCCGATCGCGGTTGGTCGGGTCCTGCGGCTGAGCTTCTTCATGCCGGACGGACGCACGCAGGTCGCCTGCGACGGCGAGATCGTTCGCTTTCACGATCGCCTCGGCGATCGGCGCAGCTATGGGGTCAAGCTCGTCAACCTGTTGCCCGGTTTCCGCCAGGCGATCGGTCGCTTCGTGCAACAGGCGAGCCCCGCCGCGCTGTACTGCTGAGCGTTCTCAGCCGGCAGCGAGGCCCCGCGTCATCAGACAGACTCCGCCCGCCGCCGCAACCGCGCCGCAAAGAATCCGTCCGCGCCGTGGAGGTGCGGCCAGGTGCGCAGCGCCCCGTCTGGGGTGAGGTACGGCTGCAACGCTGGCTCCTTGGGTCGCTCGAGCTCGAACCCCGGGTGCGCCGCCAGGAACCGTTCGACCGGTTGTTCCCCCTCCTCCGGGAGGATCGAACAGACCGCGTAGACGAGCACCCCGCCCGGCGCCAACACCTGGGCGACGCTCGCCAGCAGGTGATCCTGGCGCTCGTGCCACGACTCCGCGACCTCCGTCAAACGCCAGCGGAGCTCCGGGTTGCGCCGCAGGGTGCCGGTGCCGGAGCAGGGGGCGTCGAGGAGAACGCCCTGCACCAGGGTGGGCGCGGGTGCGGACGCGGGCGGGTTCGCGCCACTCGACCCCACCTCCGCTGCCTCTTCGAGAACGCCGCGCAGGGCATCGCCATCCACCGCGTCCACCGCCCCGGTCCACACACAGCCCAACCCCAAACGCTCGGCATTGGCCGCGATCAAGCGCGTCTTGCCCCGGTGAATATCCACCGCCACGACCTGACCCTCATCCCCCATCAACTCGGCGAGGTGGGTGGTCTTGCCCCCGGGCGCCGCGCAGGCGTCCAACCAACGCTCCCCCGACCGCGGCGCGGCGAGCCTGCCCACGAGCTGGGCGGCGAAATCCTGAACCAGGAACCAACCGTCGGCATAGCCCGGCAGCTCCTCAATGGCGCCTCCCTTGATCAACAAGCCCTCCGGGAACCCCTCGGGCACGGTCACCTCGACCCCGGCTTCCTGAAGCACCTCGATCAGCGCCTCCCGGGTGGTGCGCAGGGTGTTGACCCGCAGGCTGATCCTCGGCGGCTCGTTGTTGGCCTCGCACCAGGCACGGGTCTCGGCCTCCCCGAGCTGCGCCATCACCCGGCCCACCAACCAGCTCGGGTGGGAATAGCGCACCGCCAGCGCCTCGGCCGCATCGGGGATGGTGTCGGCCGGATCCGGCAATCTACCCGCCTCGTTCAACCGCGCCAGCCCGCGCAGGATTCCATTGGCCACCCCGGACAGGTGCGCATGCCGCCGCCGCACCAGCGCCACCCCCTCGTTGACCGCCGAGTAGTCCGGCACGCGCGAGCCCACGATCTGGTAGGCCGTCAAGCGCAGCGCCATTAGCGCCGCTGTGGGTAGCTTACTCAGCGGCTTGCGAGCCAACCCGGCGAGCAGGAAATCCAGCCAGCGTTGGTGCCGCAGGGTGCCGTAGACCAGCTCGGTCGCCAGGGCGCGATCCCGCCGCTCCAATCCCGTACGCTCCAGGGCCGTGCTCAGGACGCGTTCGGCCCAGGCCTCGTCCCGGGCGACGCGTAGCAGCACATCGTGCGCCACCGAGCGCGCGGTCGGTCGGCTCATCTCAACCGTCTTTGGGGGCGAGCAGGGGGCGCAGGAGGGTCTGCAGGCTGTCGAGCAGGTCGACCAAACGTAGGGGCTTCTGGATGAACTGGTCCGCACCGGCACCCAGGGAGCGATCCTTGGCGTCGCTGTAGCTGGCGCTCATCGCTAGGATCTTAGTGGCCGCGATGCCGTCGGTGTTGCGGATGCGGGTGATCAACTCGATACCGCCGAGCACCGGCATGTAGAGGTCGACCACTATCAGATCGATCTTCGAGCTGCCGATGCGATCCCAGGCGGTGGCGCCGTTGTCGGCCTCGAGGATGTCGATGGGCGGACAGTCCTCGAGATCCTCCTGCAAGCGGTGGATCCCGTGGGTCAGGAGATCGCGGATCAACGGGTTGTCCTCGACCACGAGCACCCGTATCGGTTCGACCGTATCCTTGGCGTCTACCACTGGACGACTCTAGCGCAGATTCTCGGTGGGGGTCACGCGGCGCGGCGCGCTAGCCTCGCTTTCGCCGTCGCCGGATCAGGCGACGTCCACCGAGGGCGAAGACCATTCCGAACAGGAACGTGCTGCGCAGGTACTCGAGGTTATCCCCGCAACCGTAGCGGATGGCCGGCTCGCAGCGGTAGAGCAGGGTGTCGGCGTCAAAGGAACAGTAGCCGCTGGCGCAATCGGCGCCGTAGAGCGTCGAGCTGCACGACTCGCCGCTATCGGATTTTGGCAGGCAGGCGTTGAGGAGCTCAATGCAGGAGCCGGTCGAGCCGACGGACGGGTCCCAGATGCAGTCGGGGCCGAGCCCGTCGCAGCCGGTCTGATCGGTCGCGACGTGGCAGCCGGCGCCCTGGGCCACGCAGTGCGCGGCGGACGTGCAGCCCGGCTCCGCATCGCAATCGACGGGCGCGCCCTCGTGGACGGAACAGTCCGGGTCGAT